>CAUJII010000104.1 GCA_963205035.1 Spirochaetota bacterium | reverse complement strand
ACTGAGAATTCCGTAATAATAACCGAAGCCCAAATCGTTTGTCCAGCGCCAGCGCGGCGACAAGTCGAAGTAATACCCTCCGGTAGCAGCGGCTGCCCCAAAATTCATATTACTGACAAATGGATTATTTCTCGATCTTGTCAGAAGCTCGGCATATTTTCCCACAAGCCCAACATGCCACGCGCCGCTCAACCGATAAGAGACTTGAAGGTCGAGGTTGGGGTTTACAGGACTCTGAAGATTTTCCGTGCGAACAAGCGGTTTATAGATACCCAACGAAGGCCCTATTGTCCAATGGATATCTGCCCACGTTTTGGATTTTTCAATCTTGTCAAGCTGAGTTTTTCCCTTCTTGTCTTTTTCCGCTTCTTCGCCTTTAGCAATTTGTTGCTCTTGAGCGACTTTGGCAATCTCCGCAACAATATCGCCGGCGACTTTATCCGCTGCGCGAAAAATTGTCGCATCGACGGGGTTCTCGGTGGGTTCGATCTTGCGGAACTTATCGGTTGAGCCTAAGGAAATTTCAGTGTGGATCACAATCTGATTATCTGCTTCTTTGAACGTGAAATTCCCATAGATTAAAATATCGATGTCGGCCAAACGACATACCTCGGCGGCCTCTTTGGGCCCCATAACGCCGTTATTCTTCGCAAGCACTTGGCTGACAATAGGCTCGACCTTTGTGGGATCGACTTCGATGAACTCGAATTTTTTCTTCATGGATTCCGTAATCGCTTCTTGAAGCGAGCCCGGCATATATTCAAAGTTCTGCGTATTCGTTTTGTCTATGTAGCGAATGATTGCGACGCGCGCTGCTTCCGATTTGGCATCGGCGGCAAACGCTTGCGCAAGGGAACTTGCAACCAACACAACCGAGACCACGAGGGGTCGTAGGGTTTTCATGCAGTCTTTGACGAGAGGATTCTCATTTTGTCAACAACTGAAAAGGAATTGTCGTTGATCACCCTAAAATAGGAGCGGGTTTTTAGAATGCTACCCTCACCCCCTCCCTATGTCAGCGGAAAATGTAATAACTATTACAAATTTCGCTTTTTCTAAAAAATCTCCTTTTTTGTAGTATTTTTTTCAAAATTTGCACTTTTTTTCTGAAAATTGAGAAAAAAACACGGTTTCTGGGTATTTAATATATAGAGGGCTATCAATACCATCTGGCGAGACCAGCAAGAGTCTCTCCCGATATTTTGATAAGACCCAAATAAAGGAGACATAATAATGATTGACACACTGGCAAAAAACGGTAGTCTCTCGCCTATAATGGCAGAGACAAAAGAAACTACGACAACAAAGGCAACGGCGGCTGAAAAAGCCGAAGCCGCAGAAAAGGCAAAAGCTCTCGACTCGGCACTTTTGCAAATCGAAAAACAGTTCGGCAAAGGCGCCGTCATGAAAATGAACGCCGATGCAATGAAAGAAATTCCCGTGATTTCGACGGGTTCACTTTCTCTCGACTTAGCGTTGGGGGTCGGTGGAGTTCCGCGTGGGCGCATCATTGAAATTTATGGCCCTGAATCTTCAGGCAAGACCACACTCACGCTTCACATCGTGGCAGAAGCGCAGAAGCTCGGCGGCATGGCTGCGTTCATCGACGCGGAGCACGCGCTCGATCCGTCGTACGCTCGAAAGCTCGGCGTCAATATCGACGAGCTCTTAGTTTCACAACCCGACAACGGCGAGCAAGCGCTCGAAATTGCCGAGGCACTCGTCCGCTCGAACGCGCTCGACGTCGTGGTCATCGACTCGGTTGCAGCTCTCGTGCCGAAATCTGAAATTGAAGGCGACATGGGTCAAGCCACTATGGGCGTTCAAGCGCGCCTCATGAGCCAAGCCCTCAGAAAACTGACGGGAGCAATCCACAAGACGAACACGGTCGTAATTTTCATCAACCAAATCCGCATGAAAATCGGAGTGATGTTTGGTTCGCCTGAGACGACAACCGGCGGCAATGCGCTCAAATTCTATTCAACAATCCGCATGGATATCCGCCGCATCGAGTCCATCACGAAGGGTGACGAAGCGCTCGGTAACCGCGTTCGAGTCAAGGTTGTGAAGAACAAGGTCGCTCCCCCCTTCCGCAAGGCAGAGTTCGATATCTACTTCAACCAAGGCATCTCGCGCGAATCTTCCATTATCGAAGAAGCGGTGAGCGTTGGTGTGATGGCAAAGTCAGGCACATGGTTTTCGTACAACGATAACCGTTTGGGTCAAGGCAAAGAAAACGTGCGCCAGTATCTCATCGAGAACCCCAAAGTCTGCGAAGAGATTGAAAACAAGGTGCGCCAAGCACACGCCGACGGCACTGCGAAGAAGCTCCTTGCTGAAAAAGAAAAGTCCGGGAAGGGCCGTTCGTCGACCACTGAGGAAGTGGCGTAACGCTATTTTTTCCATGGGCGCAGGCGACTTGCGCGACTAGTAGTGAAACCGGCAGGCTATAATTATGAGTCTGTCGGGTTGCTCTATTTGATAAACCAACCGGTGTTCTATGTCTATCCGTCTCGACCAATAGCCTTGAAGATCGTGTCTTAATGGTTCTGGTTTGCCAATCCCATCATAAGGCGAACGTATAATGTCTCTAATGAGATCATTGATTTTCTTGAGCGTTTTTCTATCTTCACGTTGCCAATATAGATAGTCTTTCCAACCGGCATCGGTAAACAGGACATCCATCAGCTAATCTGAATTTTTTTCAATTTGTTTGCTTTATGTTGTGCTATCGACTTCTTAAGGTGCTTTATATTCGGCGCCGAGGACAGTAAGTAATTCGTCTCTTGTAAAGAATTAAATTCATCTAAAGACAACAGGACGACGTTCTCGTTATTTTTGCGTGTGATGATGAGCGGATAGTGTCCCGAAAAAGCATCGTCCATATACTTTTTGAGGTTCTTTCTTAACTCACTGTAAGACACTGCTTGCACGCGTACAACATATCGTACAATTCTCTTATCGTCAAGAATATAAGTTCTTCAGAAGCTCTTCCAACGTAGCAGAAACGTGTTTGCCGCGCCGTTGCATCATGCGCTGCGCGTCGCGCAAAAATAGCGTGAGGTCATAACGCGCATCGCTCCCCCATGTGAACGGCTCGACATAACCCGACCAGCGCGACTCCCCGAAGAGGTTTGCGCCGATGTCGATAACGGTGCCGGTGTTGAGTAAGGTCCCGATTGCGGTTTTTACAAAATCGCCGATAATCGAACCGAACTTGATCGTTTGCGTCGCATAGTTAGTCGCTTTGAAGGGAAGTTTGATTTCGCCGTAGTTATTCTTGAGGTCCGAAGTCGTTGTCAGCGCCCCCAGATTCACCCAATCGCCCACGAGAGAATGCCCCAAGAAACCCTCGTGGTGCTTATTGGAGTAATCCCCGATAATTGAATCGCTCACCTCGCCGCCGATGCGGCAAGAGGTGCCCACGATTGCATTGGAAATCTGGCAGTTGTCGAGCTGCGTTTTAGGCCCAATGTAAAGCGGCCCTTTCAGAAGACAAAACGCGCCGATCTGCGCCTCTTGGTCGACGACAACAGGCCCCGCCGTCGTGTCGAAAACCGCATGGCGCGACAAGTGAGCCGTGGGGTGCGCAAAGAGCGCAGCCCTGTCGCCTTCGACCACCGCTCGCTCGGGATTTGAATAGTTAGTCCAATTCAAGAGCGCAAGGTCGGTGCTGATTTTCTCCCCTATACCCGCGACGAGAGACGCCGGGTCTAACGCCGCTCCATCGGGTGCTGCTGCTTTGAGCGGCGCAATATCAAAAATTTTGCAGAAAAGGGATAATTCCGACAGACTATGGTTGCTCTGCACCTCTGTGGTATTTATCCCACTACGGCGCAGGCGTTCGAGCGGCGTCAAGATGCCGTCACGCAACAAGAATGCGGGTTTAAGACGCAAGAGCGGCCAGAGCGGTGCCTCGAAACGGTCTTGTAACACCGCCGTCGCCACTTAGTTAGTCGGGAAAAGGAGTGCGCGCCAATCGTAAAAATAGACCGCCCATGTGTGGCCTGTTGTGAGGAGGTGCGTGCCAATCATGACGAGAGATGCCCCCATGGGGATTGTGAGGTTGTCGTCTAAGAACCCCTCATGGCTCACAAACTCGATGAGAAGCGCCGCAACCGCGCCCACGAAAAGCATGAGCCAGTTCTCGAGGCGGATGCCATAGGTATCCCAAAGCACATAGTCGGACACCGCACCGAACGCCGAAAGCACCACGAGGTATAGCAAACCCGCCAAGAACGCGCCGGCCATACCGCCGAGTGTTCCTTGCAAACTCTTGCCGTTGTAGAAACGGATTGTTCCGTATTTGCCGCCGACGAGCGCCGCTGCCGGGTCGCCAAACGTGAGAAAGAGGATAGAGAGAATCGCAATGTCGCGTGGGAAAAAACCAATCACAAGGCAGAGTGCAAGAATATACGGCACACTCCCGTGCATCTTGTCGAGTTCTTTGCCCTTGAGCATCGGCCCTACCACTTTTACGAAGAGGTCTTGCCAAAATTTGAAATTAAATCGAAGAAGTTCGATAATAAGGAAGAGAACGGTGATAATTCCCGTCACCCAAAAAATTAGAGAGCGCGTGGTCTCTTTGAAGACCCACGGGCTAATGGGGTCGAGCCAAGTAAAAAAATACCCCAGGGGGATAAATAAACCCAACAGGTGAAACGCCTTGCGCGCATAATTGAATTTGTCGCCGGCTTTGTTCTCGGCGCTAAAAAGCTTTTTGCCTTCGGCCATGTTATTCCAAGAGTTTTTCGGCTGCCATGCGCGACTCGGCGTATGAAAACATTTCGGTAAAGCCAGTCATGCTGATGACTTGCTCGACACGCGCAGAGGGTTTGATGAGGACGAGTTTTTTGTTGATGCGCGAAAGCTGCTCGCTCATCTCGAAGAGAAGGCCGATACCTGTCGAAACGATGAGCTCGACCCCGCTCATATCGAGCAAGATGTTGCCTCGGTTTGAAGCGTCGAGAAAACGGCGTCTGACCTCGTGAGTGTTTTGCGAATTCATCGCGCCTTTGACCTGAAAATAGGTATACAATTGCGCACGTTCTTCGCTCAAATCAAACTGTTGCTCTATCGGTCCGGCCATAGAGAGGCAATCCGCTTTTCAACTCCATTCCTTCAAGAAGAAAATGAGTTAGGGTTGCATTACCTTCCCTTCGGGTAAAATCGACTGGAAATCATCCGACGAAGAGAAGGCAAACGGTCTCTTGCCGTCCAGTCCCAAAAGCTCCAAGTGCTGCCGCATCGCATGGGAGCTTTTGCCCAAGTGCAGAACCATCTCAGGCCGCAGGCAATACTGTGCGCTGCCGCGTGTCGTGACACGCGTTGAAATTAAATCGCCGTTCAAGAGCGACCATGTGTGCAAATCGATATTCGGTAGGCGTATATACCGCGTTATACCTCCCGCTAACTCGAAGATACTCTCTTGTGGTGCTTCAGGGTCCATGACTTTGAGGTCAAAATTCGCGGCAGAATGGGTGAGCGGTATCTTTGTCACAAATTTCGGGTATCCCCAAATCTCACGGCCTGCGGCATTCGCTTCGGCGGTTGTCACGGGCAAATCTGCGACATAGAACCCCAAACGCCTCAAGACAGACGGGAGGAGTAACTCCGCCAGCGCAAGCTCTGCAAAAGGTGTTCCGTCAGGCAGTGCTGCAATCGCAAGGCCGACTTCGTTATAGACACCGACCGTCGTGGAGCGGTATTCATACGCCGCAACACCGACTAGAGTCTGCCCGCCCAAGAGCGGCACGGGCTTGAGACCTGTTCCTGAAAGCAACGAACGCGCTCTCGCAATATCTGCGGTGAAGAACGCCATAAAAGCGCTCGTATCGTAATAGAGAATCGGTAAGTCGACCATACCAGCCTTGGTTTGAAATTTTTTTGTCTGCTTGGGAAAAAAGTGGGATTTCATTATCTACTCCTTATATTTTCGTTTGGGAAAAATTTTCGAGTTCCTGCCACTGGTCTTCGATGACACCCAACCGGTTAATCTGGTTTGTGCCCTCATAAATTTGCGTGAGCCTCGCATCGCGCCATGCCTTTTCTGCGTGGTGGCTTGCCGTAAACCCATGGTTCCCCATGAGCTCCATCGCCTGTTTGCAAACCGAAACCGCTGTGTCTGAGCAAAAAACTTTCGCAGCCGATGCGCGGTACTGCCGCATTGTCCACTGGTTGCTCGACTGCCACAGCATGGCACGCATTGCGGAATCCTGAATCATCATGTTCGAGAGTGCCAACTGCACTTCTTGGAATTCGACGAGGCGGCTTCTTCCCAACTTTTGGTTCACGGCAAATTTTTCTGCCGCCTCGAGCGCACCGCGTGCAATCCCCAATGCAATAGCGGCAACGGGGGTGCGGCTGTAATTCAAGACGGCGCGGTTGATTGCCCAGCCGTTCCGCAGGCCACCTATCACGTTTTCGTCACCCACGAACACGTCTTCAAAAATGAGCTCTGTCGCAGAAGAAGCCCGCTGCCCCATTTTCTTCTCGTTGCGGCCGCGCGAGATACCGGGAAAATCTTTTTCTACCAGAAAGCATGTCCACGACTCCATGCCTTCGTTTTCGAGAGCTGCAAACACAGACACGTAATCTGCAATGTCTCCACCGCTAATGAAAACTTTTCTGCCGTTCAAAAGCCACCCGTGTGGAACGCGCCGCGCCACAGTTCCGGGTTTGTAAAGACTCGCACCTTCGGTTTCTTCGACGTCTGAACCGGCGGCGGGTTCTGTTATGGCGAACGCTGCAATTTTCGGAGGGACTCCCCTTTCGGGTCTTCCTAAAACAGCAGGCGCAAAGCGCGCAATCGCTTGGATGTCGCCGCTCAACACAATCGGCGCGACACCTAAGGCGTGTGCAAGGAGTGCAAGCCCAATGCCCCCGCAAGCCGCGCACAGCTCTTCTGCCTTGAGAGACGCAAAAAAAGGCATCGGGTGGAGAGTCACATCGAAGCGACCCTTACCGACAGGGGGCGGCAAGAGGTCTGCGAAGATGTCTTCTCTCGCCGCTTCAAGAAAAATTTTTTTGAGCGTCTCGCTGTTTTTTTGTTGGTCGAGCGATAAGGCATGAGGAGCGATGTGCTCGCGCGCAAAATCACGCATGCGTGTGCGGTACTTTGCGAGCGCACGCGGCAGTAAGTCGGTATCCATCTGCCACACGCTTGAAGGCTCGTACGTGACGAGATGGCGAGCGACGAAATCGAGCTTACCCATCGCGCGCTGTGGGTGAAGAGCATTCCGCCTCTCAATCGTATCCGATTGCGTGGAATAGTTAGAGTTCGTTGCACTCTCATGCGTCGGGGAATTTAATCCCTTAAGCTCCGCTAAAAAGAGACGACTTTCTGTAACGCCACCACCCAAGAGCGCGAGGTGGTTTTGATCGCGCACGAACCGTTCGACGAGATAATCTTGCATATACCCGTAGCCACCCAAGACTTGTACAGCGTTTGTCGTAGCGGAATAAAGCGCATCTTGGAGCGACGCACGCTTTTCGATTGTATCTACAAGTTCGACGATTGAACCGGGAGCTTTGAGTGAAGCAAGGCTTGTATTCGCTTGGTTTACTGCGCCGTTTATCGTCAGGAGCAACTCTTGAATTGCCGGGTGCTTTGCGAGGAGAGATCCGCCTTGCTCGCGCTCGAGAGCGTAACTCAGAGCGGTCTTCTTCGCGCTTTCGGCAAGCCCCGTTTGGATTGCCAACAAACCCGCCGCATGCAGACTCAAGACTTGGATAAAGTTGGCGGCGTTTTTTGAAAGAGCCGGCGATTTCTTTAGAGGCTTCTCTCGAATGCGCACCATCGAATGCTTGAGGTGGTCGAGACCGTGCGTTCGTACATTTTCGTGCTCGAAAGCACTCCACGAGAAAAGATGCCATTCTAAGCTCTTATTTTCATACACGGGGAGAAAGACCGGTGCCTCGTGAATCCACGCGACGTAGCGCTTCTTTGTCGCTGTCTCAGCGGAGCCAAAATAATCTGTCAAGATTGCATCGTCGTCTTCGCTGAGCGATGCCCCCTGGAAAAGCCGCGCAAGTGAATAGCGGGCAAGTCCCGCGTGTGTATCGAGCGCTACAATGTCATTTTGGTCTGTGCGACTAACTATTCCACGCGCGATATATTGACCGAGGGCCCGGTTATGCCACGCATACGCGAGCGACGCAGAGCTTTGCGCGACAATCCGCAAGATTTCGAGGCTCAAGCTAAATCCGTCACCATCTTGTGGGTTTTCCCAGATTCCCAGTCCCGCCTCTCCCCCGAGCGGCAAGATCCCGATGCGCTCGGCTTCGCGCGTGAGGTCGAAAAGCTCGGGAGTGCTTGGAACCTTCTCGCCTGAAAGCGTTATGGGAGCAATTTTACCCCAAACAAA
>CAUJII010000103.1 GCA_963205035.1 Spirochaetota bacterium | reverse complement strand
CGATCCAGAGCTTGAAGACACTGGTCTCATTATCTTTGACGAGTTCCACGAGCGGCATGTTGAAACCGACATCGCGTTAGCTCTTGCGCTCCAAACAATCTCTGTTTTTAGAGAAGATCTGAAACTCCTCATAATGTCTGCAACCATCGACACGGAGCGGATTCAAAAATTTCTGAAAACTTTTTTTATCGAAAGCCATCCATCGCTGGAGATTCGGGTTCTCGAATCGAAGGGAACAAGTTACCCTGTCTCGATTACTTACTCCCCTATCGATGCGACCGAATCGAGTTCAAGAGGTCTTGCTTTAGCATGCGCACGAAAATCTCTTGAAGCGCATAAAAAACATGGAGGAGATATACTCATCTTTTTGCCCGGTGTTTTTGAAATCTTCACAGCAATCGAGTTCTTAGAAAGCTTCAATTTGAGCGATACGCAAATCTTACCTCTCTCTGGAGAACTTGCTTCGACAGAACAAGACAGAGCTCTCGCTGATCCAAAGCGCGACGAGAGGCGCATTATCGTTTCCACTCCAATCGCCGAGTCGAGTCTCACGATTAGCGGACTAACAGTTGTTGTCGACTCGGGTCTTGTGCGGCAAAGTGAATTCAACGTGAATACGGGCACTTCGTATTTACGTACAACGATCATCACGCAAGACGCCGCCACACAACGTGCGGGGCGCGCCGGGCGTCTTGGTCCGGGCTATTGTTACCGCATGTATAGCGAAGCAGACCTTCGCCGCAGACCGAAGACACGCACGCCTGAAATCTTGCACACCGACCTTGCCGACGTAATGCTGCGTTCTTTGATATACGGTTCGACTCTGAAGGATTTGCCTTTGCTCGACCGCCCTACAAACGCAATGCTGGATGTGGCAGAAGCTCTCTTAAAAAATTTGGATTGTCTCGACGCAGCCGGTAAGCTGACACCCCTCGGAAGCAAAGCGGCACAGCTACCTTTGAACGCACGACTCGCTGTCATGGTGGCGGCCCTCTCATCGAAAGAGTCGGTTCTCTTAGCTGCGTTACTTTCAGAAAGAATCGAGTCTGCGGATTTAGAAACTTACTTTCAATCGGTGTCTGAGTTCGTGGAAACGGGGTATCTTCACCAACCGGCCAATCGCAGAGTTTATGAAACAATCCGCCGCACGATAAAATCTCTGCCGCAATTTGTCTCGAAACAGACACCCCTCGCGCAAGCGCTTCTATATGCATTTCCCGACAGGGTGGCAATGCGGCGGAGTTCTCCAAAAGGCGACACGGCATTTATTCTTCGAAACGGCAAGGGCGTTTCCACCGACGCCGCCATCTTTTCCGATACAGAATTTTTGATTGCCGTCGATCTATCGGGATCGGAGGCCAATTCAAAACTCCGCGTCGGTCTTTCTCTGCCACGCACGATTCTCGAAAAGCATTTTGAAACAAAAATTGTAGAACGCAAAGAAATACGTAGTGAAGGCAATACTCCGCGTGCGTATAAAGTACGTGTTTTGGATTCTCTAATTTTAGAAGAAAAAGAAATCCCATTAGACGAGAATCAGACGCAAGCGCTCTTAATCGAAGCAATCGTCGCGAGTGATTTTGAAAAACTTCTCGGTAACAAGGCTCTCCAGTTTTGTACTCGTTCTGAAATATTGCGGGGCATGGGTGAAGACATCCCAAAAAGTAATGTCGACTTTCTCAAAGCGAGTGTTGGAACTTGGCTCTCTCCATTCCTGCATGGCTGCCGCACGCTCAATGATTTGACAGAGATTATTTTCATGCAAGCATTGCAAGCACGCTTGACGTTTGAAGAACAAAGACGCGTGGACGAACTCTTACCGCCACAGTTCAAAGCCCCGAGTGGTGCTGTACATCCCATCTCTTATTCTATCGAAAATCAATTCCACACACTAGACGGGAGCGTAAACGCAAGAGCTCAAGTGAGCCTACGCATTCAAGAAGTCTTCGGACTCAAACAACAACCGCAACTCTTGCGCGGCAAGCTCGCTCTTTTTTTTGAATTGCTCTCGCCGCGTTCACAACCCCTTGCTGTCACGAAGGATCTACCCGCCTTTTGGAAAACAACTTATTCAGAGGTGCGTAAAGAAATGCGTGGGCGCTACCCAAAGCATTTCTGGCCCGAAGACCCGCTTTCGATGGAAGGAACCACTGGAACTAAAAAAGCATTCGATCGAAAAGCTAAGAAGGCTTAAACGTGCACGACAACCGAGGCAGCCACATTTCTGGGAATGTGTGGGTTCTTCGCCCAAATTGCCTTAAGAAAGGATTCTCTCTCTTTTTCTGGCAACATGACATCGTATATAGCACCGGACTTTGCATCTACAACGTGGTCGTGTTCGTCGATATTTGAGTCGTAAAGGAGAACATCACTGCGCGCCCGCAACGTGTTCAGCAAACCATGTTCTGCAAAGAGATTGAGGACATTAAAAACAGTCGCACGCGACACACGCGGGAAATCTGCGTTGACTTCCTTGAAAATCTCTTCCGCTGAAAAATGGCGTTTTATGCCGAGGATGTGTTTCGCAATTTCGAGCTTCTGCAATGAGACTCGAATACCTTTCGCTTTCAGAATTTCTACAACGTCCGCTGATTTATGCATAACCTGACCAAAGGCAAGATACTGATTCTTTTAGATACTGTCTACTTTTATTATAGTTTTAGAGTCTGCCTATTCAACTTGAATCCGTCCGCGCCTCTGAGCGATGGCGCATAGTTAGTCGGCCTGTGGTATGGATCCCGAAATACGCAAGTTTTGTGCGCGAAAACCGCCCTTTCTGTAATAGTTAGTCACGAGCGTGAGTTTATCCGAGGCGGAGGCCAGGTTGTGGCGCGGCACTGAGGGTAAGTGTGTCGCTTTAGATCTATGGGCTCATTCAACTGTGGAAAAAACCGTCGCGCCGAGTCATCCGTCGCTTCTTTTCGATTAACTATTCGGTAGATTCCGAAGGGTGGGATAATTCCGCCGGCTTTCTCGAGGAAAGCATCATTTTCTGGGCTGTAGAAAACCCCGGCGACCCGCTACCATTCGGGTGACAAGGGCAACGCGAGATCTATTTAGGTATATCATGCTAAAATATCTCAATCCTTTCTTACACGGTTTCTCTCAAATCATGCTGCAAGAAAATCCGCTAACGGGACTCTTCTTTATCGTCGGTATTTTTTTCGGATCAACTTTCATGGGTATGGCTGCGATTACGGCGGTTCTCACCGGCACACTAACGGCAATTTTCTTAAGTTATCCACGCGATGAAGTCAAACAAGGTCTCTATGGTTTTAGCCCCGCGCTCGTTGGCGTTGCGCTAGCGCTTTTCTTTCAACCGATTCGCATCGTGTGGTTGGCGATCATTGCGGGTTCAATCGCTGCAGCAATTTTGCAACGCGCCTTCATCAAGAAAAAAATCCCAGGCTATACATTTCCTTTTGTGCTTGTAACATGGCTTCTTATTTTCTTCCTCCGCGCCGTTTATCCAGAAACAGCCGCAACTGCTACTGCACAAATTCCGAATCCCTTTGGCGACTTCACCTTTGCATTCTCCGGCTATGGACAAGTCATTTTTCAGAGCAACGCGCTTGTGGGATTTCTCTTTTTTCTGGGAGTTTTTTTCTCGTCTCCGGTTGCAGCGCTTTCAGGAATTATTGCTTCGCTAATTGCAGGTATTGCGTCGCTTTATGCAGGAGTACCTCTTTCAGAAATTTCTCTGGGATTATTTAGTTACAATGCAGTATTATGTGCAATTGTCTTTCAAAGCGACAAACTCAAAGAGACTTTTTGGGTTTTTCTCTCTGTTCTATTTTCGATTGCGATTGTGCTCTTGATGCATAAGTATTCTCTCCTGCAACTTACTTTTCCGTTCGTTGCAGCGGCATGGTTGACACTCCTCTCAAGAGGAACCGTAAAAAAAATGGCTTCAAATCGCGTTCACGAGTAACTTTATCTTCAACGATTGGATAATAACACACTTAGGGAGAAGCAAATGAAAACTATTGAACTCACCGTCGAAGGCATGACGTGCGGACACTGCGAGCGCTCTGTCGAAGAGGCGTTGAAAAAAATCGGGGCTCAAGGAAAAGCAAACAGCAAAACAGGTTTAACCCAAGTCACTTTTGACGAAAGAAAGATAGACGTCGAAAAGATTCGCGATGCAATCAACGAAAGTGGCTATTCTTTAATATAATAGACAGCTATGCGATTTGTTATCGTCCCTGGAGAAAAATATGGCGGAACAAAAAATATTCGACATCACAGGAATGACCTGTGCTAATTGCGCACTCCGCATAGAGAAGGGTCTCACAAAACTCGACGGAGTAAAATCCGCAACGGTAAATCTTGCGATGGAGACTGCAACCGTTCTCTATGACGCGAGCCGCATTAACGCGCCTCAAATCGAAACCAAAGTCGGCGACTTAGGTTACAAGGCGCGCGAGCAGAAAGACAACGACGCCGATCAGCGTGCAGAAGAAAGACACCGCGAATATAAACGCACGCTGTGGCTCTGGATTATCTCCGCAATTTTATCGGCGCCGTTAGCGTACACCATGTTCGCGCATTTGGGACTCACCTTTATGCCTATGCCGGATATTCTTATGAACGCTTGGTTCCAGTTTTCCCTCGCGGCGCCTGTACAGTTTATTATTGGCGGAAGATTTTACTTGGGCGCATGGCGTGCACTCAAAGATAAGAGTGCAAACATGGATACACTCGTCGCGCTCGGCACATCTGCCGCCTTTTTTTATAGTCTTTGGATGAGTCTAACGCATGGTGCACACGCTCATCTCTATTACGAAACGAGCGCCGTTCTTGTTACGCTCATCCTTCTTGGAAAACTTCTCGAAGCGCGCGCTAAAGGAAAAACTTCGTCAGCGATTGGAAAGCTCTTGGAGCTTCAAGCTAAGACTGCAACTGTCGAGCGAGACGGAGAACTCTTAGAAATTCCCATTGAAGATGTCCGCGTTGCCGATATCTTGCGCGTCAAATCAGGAGAGATTATTCCTGTCGACGGCATCGTTTTAGACGGATTATCTTCGGTTAACGAGGCAATGATTACGGGTGAAAGTATGCCAGTCGAAAAACGAGTCGGCGACTATGTCATCGGTTCAACACTCAACCAACTCGGTGCCCTTAAGATCCAAGCAGAGAAAGTAGGTCGTGATACGATGCTTTCAAAAATTGTACGTGCGGTGAAAGAAGCGCAAGGCAACCGTGCGCCGATCCAACGGTTTGCCGATAGAGTCTCCGCGATTTTTACTCCCACAGTGATCATTGCGGCGACAATCACATTTATTGTTTGGTATTTTTTTGTAGATAAAAATAATTTTGCGCGCGCCTTAGAGTATTCGATAGCCGTCCTCGTCATTGCCTGTCCGTGTGCATTAGGGTTAGCAACTCCCACATCGATTATGGCAGGCTCTGGAAGAGCAGCGGAAGCAGGCGTTCTTTTTCGCGGCGGAGCACATTTAGAACATACCGGTACTGTCACAAAAATTGCTCTCGACAAAACCGGCACAATTACTCTGGGAGAACCCCGCGTGACGAAAATTGTTGCTAACCAAGAAGAAAACAAATTTTTAGAAATGGCGGCGGCAGTCGAGAATTCGAGTGAGCACCCTTTAGCGCAAGCAATCGTTTCTCTCGCAAAAGATCGCGGCCTTTCTCTGGAAAACGTTTCTGCATTTAGAGTAATTCCTGGCGGCGGCGTTGAAGCTCAATTTCAAGATAAGAAAGTCATGATTGGATCCCCGCGTTTCATGACAGAGAAAAACATAGATATCTCCGCCTTCGAGAAAAATATTCTTTCGCTCGAAGAAGAAGGTCAGACGGTCGTTGTTGTCGCGCGAAATAATATTACCGAGGGAGTCATTGCACTTTCGGACACAATACGTCCTGAGGCGAAGGAAGTGATTGAAGAAATTACTCAAATGGGAATTGAAACTATCATGATAACAGGAGACAATGAACGCGCTGCCGCTGCGATTGCTTCAAAAGTTAAAATCCCACGTTTTTTTGCAGCCGTTAAACCAGAAGGAAAAGCAAAAATTATCCGCGATGAATTATCTTCGAGCGAAGACGTAGTTATTGCCATGGTGGGCGACGGTATCAACGACGCGCCTGCTCTTGCTGTCGCAAGCGTCGGCATAGCAATGGGTGGTGGCTCTGATATTGCGATAGAAACTGCAGATGTCGCGCTTCTTGCAAATGATTTGCATGGATTAACACGCGCAATAAAAATTTCAAAACTCACAATGAGAAATGTTCGACAAAACTTATTTTGGGCTTTGGCATATAACACGATTGGAATTCCAATTGCGGCGGCAGGATTTCTTGCGCCTTGGGTTGCAGGGGCTGCTATGGCGCTTAGCTCTGTTTCTGTGACGTTGAACGCGCTGCGCTTACAAAGAGTAAAATTTTAATACACTCTCTTATATTTATATATATAAAATAATTTATATTTAATAATAATAATAACCGTGTGGAAAAGTGGATAACGGTTAGAAAGCCATAAGAACAGGTATTTCTTACAGAAATTGGTGTGGAATCATTGTTAATATTATGTCACTTTATCCACAAGGTAGAAAACTCTCTTCATGTGTGTGAATTCCTGTGGATTGGCTTCTGTTAAACAGGAATTAATACCGAGTCAAAAATAATTTCGTGGAAAGTTTTTCTTCTTTTGTGGAAAAAAATTGAATAACCCTAGAGTAATTCTTTCCTCAGTTCTTCGTTTGATTTTTGGCTCAGCAACGCAGGTGCTATATCAAAAATTGTTTTCGCTCCAAAATCAGAAATTTTACTCAACCTAAAAGCGGCTCTTGCATACGCCACGAGAACTCCGGCGGTAAACTCTGCGTTGCTATCCAGTTTTATGGAGTACTCCACCATTTGTTTATTCTCTTTGCTTGAGTTGCCGCTTCGTATCACGAAGCCGCCGTGGGGCATCTTAGTGTGATTTTTTTGGAACTCTTCTTCGTTAATAAAATTCACTGTAGTGTCGTAATCGGCAAAATAAGCGGGCATTGTCTTTATGGTCTCTGTTAATTTTTTCGTGTCTGCGCCGTCCTTTGCAACGATAAAGCATTCGCGTGTATGTTTTTGCCGCGTCGTCAGTTGTGGTCTTTCCCCGCGTCTCACGGCGTCCATTGCGCTTGTCGATGGAATCGTATATTGGACGCCCTTCAAAACGCCTTCAACATGACGGATGGCATCGGAGTGGCCTTGACTCAATCCCTTTCCCCAAAAAGTGTATGTGTCGCCGTCAGGAATTAATACTTCGGCGAAAAGTCGATTGAGCGAAAACATGCCGGGATCCCAACCAATCGAAATGAGCGCTACCTTGTTACCCGCCTTCGCTGCCTTGTCGACGGCTGCAAAGTATTCTGGAATTTTTGGATGCGTATCGAAGCTATCGACAATATGAAAATCAGCGGCGTATTTTGGTCCTTGTACTGGCAAATCATCTTTTGAACCGCCCGCGAGGATGAGTACGTCGAT
>CAUJII010000102.1 GCA_963205035.1 Spirochaetota bacterium | reverse complement strand
CTCTCTCTTAATTTTTATCGTGAGTTGCGGCGTATCGGCTTCCTGCTCTAACCCATATTCCGATGCGCCTGGGATCGTCTTGAGAATTCCCAAAATCTGCATCGCAATTCGTCTGTCGATTTTGAGATCCGGCCCATAGACAAAGACTGCGACGTCGCCTATCGTTCCCATAATCGCCTCCGCCATGTTGTCCATGATGGGTTGCGAAAAACTCCAGTGGACCGCAGGGAAGCCGTGTTCCAAATCTTTAATAATGCGCAGGAGGAGCTCCTCTTTTGTAATTTTCTCGTCCCACGTTTTGTAGTCGTGGAGAGACATGGTGACTTCCAACCGGTTGGGCGGCAGAGGGTCCGTGCCCGAATCGTTCCGTCCCATCTGCGCGACCGCGTTCGCAATCATCTTGTTTTTCGCGAGCGTATCCAGAATTTTTGGGACCGCTTTTTGCGCGCCCTGGAGCGAAACGTTCACGGGAAAGTAACCGCGCAGCGTCAGGTTTCCTTCGTCGAGTTCGGGCAAGAACTCCGAACCGATTTTCATTGTGCCGAAAACGATGAGGACAAGTACAAGCGAGAAAGCGCCTAAGACGACTTTCTTCGCGCGCGGTATAAGGAACGCAATGAGACGCGTATACTTCGCTTCGAGCCAATGGTAAATAGGATTGTGCCATTCTATTTTTTGATTAGCGTCCGACTCCCAATACCTTTTGTAGATGACAGACATGAGGACGGGGATGACCGTCATTGCGAAGAGAAGCGATCCTAAAATCGCGTAAGAAATCGTAAACGCCATCGGCTTGAAGAGACGCCCTTCGACTCGCTGGAACGCAAAGATGGGGATATACGCTAAGATGATAATGAGGATCGAAAAGACGATTTCTTTCCCGACTTCTTTGCTGCTCGAAAGCGTAATGGTATTGATATTCTTATCGCGGTTAAGTTTTTTCTCGCGGTAACTCCGCATAAGATTTTCCGCCATAATGACGACGCCATCGACAATGATGCCAAAGTCAATCGCCCCCAAAGACAATAGGTTAGCTGTAAGCCCCGTCATCCGCATCAAGATGAAAGCAAAAAGTAGAGAAAAGGGAATCGTTAGGACGACGACCATCGCGGTGCGTATCGACCCGATAAAAAAGATGAGGATGAGCGTGACAACGGTAATGCCTTCGATGAGCGTCGAGCCGATCGTACGCAGCGTATAATCGACAAGGTCTGCACGGTCGACCATCGGTTTGATTTGCATCCCCTCGGGCAAATTCTTCTGGTTGATTTCTGCAACCTTCGCGCGAATCGCCTCTCCTGTGTGGTTGGGGTCGCACCACCGCCGCATGGCGATATTCCCTTGAACACCCGACGACGAACGAAACTGGCCTTCGAGTTTGTCTTGAGTAAAGTACGTCAAGATACCCTGCGGAATGAGCGGAGAGACCTCGACAGACGCAAGATCTTTGACAAAAACAGGCACTCCGTTTTGCACTTTCACGACAATATTTTTCAAATCGGAAATATTACGTATCGCGCCTAAGGAGCGGATGGCAAAGCCTTGGTCGCCTTGCCGCAAGATGTTTCCGCCGGTGTTCAAGTTATTATTTTGGATTGCTGTCGTAATTTCTTCGACATTCGTTTTATACTGCGCCAAATTTTCCGGCGTTGTGATGACATGGAACTGCTTCGCAAGCCCTCCGAACGTGACAATATCCGCCATGCAAGGCACGCCCAAGAGCTTCGGCATGACAACCCAATCTTGTATCGTTCGCACCTCCATGGGTGTATGGTTGCGTCTTGTTTCGAGAACGTAGCGAAAAATTTCTCCCGAAGGGGAACTCATCGGCGCAAGTTGCGGTTCAACCTCCGGCGGAATGTCGGCCTCTTTGACCTTTTCCATGAGACGCATCCGCGCGAAATAATCATCCGTACCTTCGTCGAAAACAAATTGAAAGACGACAAGCCCGTTGATTGTGCGCGAACGCCGCACACGTACGTTTGGGGTGTTGTTGAGAACGCGCTCGATGGGGAGCGTGACGCGCTCCTCGACTTCGACCGCCGCGCGGCCCGGCAACGCCGCGACTAAGCGCACTTGCGTGTCGGCAATATCGGAGTACGCTTCTTTTTGAATGCCAACCCACGACCAAATACCTAAAGACACGATCACGACGGCGAGCGCAATCGTTGGGAGCTTGTGCTTTAACGCAAATTCAATGATACGAAAAATTATTTTTTCCATCGAGTAAGTCCTAAAATCTTAAAACCCGACGGAGAGACCCTTCAAGAAAATACCGCCCTCGGTCGCAACCGTAGCGCCTTTCTTGAGGCCGCTTAAGATCTCGACATAATTCACGTTGGAATTACCCAAGACTACATTTGTCTTGCGGAAGGTGTCTTTGGCCTCTTCGACAAAAACAAAATTCACTCCCTCGACGGTAAAAACCGAAGTGAAGGGAACGACCATCGGAGCGAGCTTATCGCCCAAAAACTCCACCTTGGCAAACATCCCCGGCTTGAGCGTGTTGTGCGTGTTTGGCAGAAGAATGCGCACCTTGACTGTGCGCGTTTCGGGATCGATATTATCGCCGACAGCTTGCACGCGCCCCTTAAATTTTTTATCGGGATACGATTCAAACGTGATATGCACAGGCGTTCCCGATTTCGTCGTATCGAAACGGCTCTCGGAAATGTCGGCAATGAGCCACGCGACATTGCTGCCGTACTTGTTGAGGTCTGTGGGATTGATACCCGCTGCACGGAGTTTGCCTTCCGCCTCGGCCACGTTTGCGCTTGCGTTACCTTGTTCCGTTTCGGCCTCGATGATGTCTCTTTCGGTCGCTACTTCCATCGAATACATATCTTTCACGCGGCGTAAATTTTTCGTCGCGCGGTTGATGGCGTTCCGCGCCTGCCGATACGTGGCGTACGCCGTGTTGAGATCCGCCGATTCAAAAAGCACGATGCGGCCGCCGCTCGAAACCGAGCGACCGACTGTCGCGACGATGCGCGCAGGCGCTTCGATTTGAATAAATTTCTTCCCTTTGCCAAAAGCTTGCGTTTCGATACGCGCCCGCGCTTGCGCCCCGGGCGGAAAATAGATTATATCGCCGTTGTCTTTGACTTCGGGCGGAACGTAGACCGTCCTTGGATTTTCTTTTTTTGCGCAAGAGGCAAGAAGGGCCAATGCGACGAGCAGAATTAATTTTTTTGTTTTCATCATTCACTCCTATTGTGGAAAATAAAAAAGATAACCGACTTGAAAAATGAGTAATGGGCTCGAAAGCTCTCCCGAAAGCGGGTAACCCAACCCTGTCTGTAAGAAAAACCCATCGATGAATAGATCGTATGTGGCGCCGATATAACTTGCAGAGCGGACAGTCTCTGCCGCGTTTGCGTTGAGTGTCAGGAGTGGGTTTCGCTTCGTATAACCGCCGACAAATGAAACGCTATGCCGCAAGCGCGGACCGTTCAAGAAAGAAAAGCCGGCATCCGCTTGCGCGCCCAAGAGATCTTTATGGAAGAACATGCCGGAGCCGCGCAGGACAAAGCGCCAAAGATAGAACGATGCATGCGCGTTGAGACCCGCTGGAATTCCGATTGTGGCACCGAGCGTCAGAAAAGAGTTTGTAATTCGATTTTTAGTAACCGCGTTATCGGCGTCTTCGTAAGCGGCCGTGAATTGGTCTTTTGAGACGACTCCTTCGGCGGCAGCGATCGAGGGCGACGCGGCAAGTACCAAAAGCAAAAATAAAGCGAGCTTTCTTCTTTTCATATTACTTCTCCCTCGGTTGCGTCTGTAAGAACAAAATATCTTTACCAATGGCGAAGTTGATCTGTTCGAGCGCTTCGGTCCGTTGCGTCTTGAGATCGACAAGCTGCACGATTGTGTTTCTATACGTCTCAAAAAAGTCCGCTAATTCGATGACCGAGATATACCGCTTTTGGTAGCTCTTCACCATCACATCGACGAGTTCTTTGAAATCGGGTACGTGCCCTCCCTTGAAGTCGCGATAAATCTTGTCTTTCTCTTTCGCGCGAATGATGGCCGCCGCCAACTCGCCTTCGAGTTTCATGCGCTCGTTGATAAGTTCTTGTTTGCGCGCAATAATCGCTTGCTTTGCCGCCTCGATGTTGCCTTGGTTACGGTCGAAGAGCGGCACTGTCACCTGCGCAGTCACACCGAAATAGTTACGAATGTACGTATTCGCGCGGTTGAAGACGGGGCCCACCGCTAAATCGGGAACCGCGTTGGCTTCTTGCAAGTCTAAGTTTGCGTTTTCTAACTTCAAGTTGAGAAGCGCCGCTTTAATATCCGGTCGATACGTTTCCGCTAAGGCAAGAAGGCGCGTGCGTTCCAGGTTGTCTAGAGCGACGTTTTCCAACTCTTTTTCGTTCACAACGGGAAGAATTTCCAAATCTGCGAGTTCGGGTCTGTTCATGAGAACGCGCAAGGAGACTTCTTTCAAGCGAATATCGACGTAAATGTTCGCACGCTCGTTACGCAGAAAATAATTGAGCGCTTTGAGCCGCAGATATTCTGCGCGGGTAATCGCTCGGCGCGACAATGCAACTTCCGCAGATTTTACCGTGCGCGCCAGAGCTTCGATTGTTTGGTCGTAGTACAAAATACTCTCGCGCATGAAATGGAGAGCAAAGAACGTTTTGCGTAACTCGAATTTGAGCGTGCGCAAAGTATTATAGAATTCGTTTTCACCGAGCGCTTCGCCAATCTTCGCAACGTTTTTGCGCTTTTCAATTTTGCCACCCAATAAAAAAAGCTGCTGCACCTGCAAAACTTGGCTGCCGTTTTCAGTCGCGTCGAAGTATTGCTTCGTTTGGTGGTTATAGATATTTGTTTCCAAAAAAACATTGGGGTTCGGGTAAAGCCCTGCCTGCAAGACAAGCGCACGCTTCGCTTCGATTTGATAATGCGCTGCGAGCAACAAAAGGTTGCGCTCAACAAACGACTTCTCGACCTCTTCGAGAGTTAGGCGGACGCTTTTCGCTTCGTCCGCTTTCCGAAGCAAAGGAGCCGGAATGTCTTTCGCTTCTGAAGCCTTATCGGGTGGGGGGACTAATCCCACATCCGCTGCGGACACAACGCCTGCCGCCAAAAGATAAATGAATAGTAATTTTTGCACAAATCCTCCGTATAAAATTATCTGAACGCACGTTGGCGTCAGATAACAGCGTGTTTATACGAAAGAAAGGGGTGGGGGGATGGGAAGTTGTGGAGAGTCTTTGATTCGAGAAATAGTGACAGAGCCCGCATCGAGAGCAAAGCCGATGACTGCAAGACGGGGACAGAAAACTGACGCACGCGCCATGTGCGAAACGGGCGTTGCAGAACCATCTGTTAGGAGCCGCTCGCGTAGAGTGAGGTGCTTGAGTTGTTGCAACTCTTCGTGCGTCGATTGACGCATTCCGAGGGCGGGCCCATCCGAACCGCCCAGAGTGTGCAGTTCGGTGTCTGTGCCATAGACAATGTCGGATTGCGTAATGCTACGCCATTCGCTACTCAGAAGCGAAAAAGACACAAGTGCAAGCATAGCAAATGCTACAATGCGACTTTTCTTACTCGAAATGGTGTCTTCGATGACGATCATGCGACAACTCCCGTCTCAGAAGGCGCGGGGAATATGGGGTCAATCTTTTTTGTGAATTGTTGTATCTTCTAATTACCTAACATTTCATGCAGCGGATTACTCGCGTTGATCGCGTAGAATAATATGTTTGTATCGATAAAAACCGGTGCGTTCAGAATCTGTTGCAGACTGTCATTCATAGATGTTCGCTCGCGAAAAATCAGATGTACCCAGGCGCATGCCTCGTTTGACAGTCTTGAGCGCGTGTTTGCGCGCCGCGTCGACGACTCCGCTCGTATCTGTGTTTTTTTCAATGAGTTCAGTGACCCAGCGAGATAGGGATTTCCCCTGTTCGACGGCAATAGCGTCTACGAGAAGCTCAATCCCATAGATGCACATGAGTGCCATGGTCGGCGACGCGCTGTTTTGATTTGGTCAGGTTCGTCCTGTGCGGCGTGAACATTAGGCATCCTGCCTATCTGTTCACGCACCGATGCGCCTCGTGCGCAGCGTGAACCTGAGACATCCGTGTCTATCGGTAATTCGTAAATTGCAGCGGAATCGGAAGGTTCGCGCCGTTCAATAGTTTCATCACTTCTTGTAGGTCATCTTTCGACTTGGCCGTCACGCGCAGCTTTTCGCCCTCAATCTGTGAGCGCACTTTGAGTTTTGAATCGCGTATGAGAACATTGATCTTCTTGGCATGCTCCTGCGCAATGCCGTTGATAAAGACCGCCTTCTGCCGCACCGTGCCGCCGAAAGCCGCCTCCATTTTCTGGTAGTCGATCGCTTTCAAGGCAATGCCGCGTTTGATGAGCTTTGATTCGATCACGTCCTTGAGCTGCTTCAGTTTGCCTTCGTCGTCGGCGATGAGGGTGAGTTCTTTATTCTCAAACTTGATTTCAACCTTCGTGCCCTTGAAATCGAAGCGCGTCGCAATCTCGCGCTGCGCCTGATCAATCGCATTCGCGACCTCTTGCCACGCAGTTTCAGAGACGATGTCGAAAGACGATTCAGAAGCCATAATAAAGAAGCCTCACTTTTTTTTACAGTGCGCGTGTCTGTGCTTTTTTGGGAATTACCTACCCTCGAGTTCACGCCTCAGCTCACTCGTAAATCCCACTATTTTTCGGACGGTTTGTCGCTCCGCTGTAAGTTAAATTATGGAACACGAGTTGCGTAATTTGGCCGACGCGCTCCAAGGCCGCCTTGAAAGCGCGAAATCCGCTCATTCCGATGCGATTGCGGCATCTGTTTACCAGAAACGCCGCCACGGGCTTGTGCGGCACACTGCAATTTTGCCTACGGTTTTGGGTATCCTGGCGCTGACTGGAATTATGGGTATCGGGGTCAGTACGCCGCAGCAAGACTGGCGCCGGCAGATGACTGTCCTGCCGCAGCACCCGCAAAGTGCCGAAGTGATTTGGCAAAAAACTATCACTCCACCAATCGGGGCACGCTTTCAGCTTTCGCTCGACTTAAACCATTCTCTCAAGGCGGTTGAAGTTAAGACACAAAAAATGCTCTGGCGCCAAACGTTGCCTGCGATTGCATCGACGGCTGTGCCCGTTGTATTTAGTAATGCGCAGGGCCGTGTTTTCGTGAGTGTCGCGACTGAAATCGGCGCAGTGTATCTCATTGCAGCATCGAACGGATTTATTCAATGGATGCAAAATGTGAGTGCTGCGATTCAGGTTTCTCCTTTAGTCGTGCAGAATTCTATCGTTACCGTTGCCTGTGCCGATGGAAAAATCTACGGCTTGAACGCCAACGATGGATCTATTGAATACATGATTCAAACGGGCTCAGAGATTACTTCGCTTGAACCTGTGTCCGACGATGTTGGTCGGTTCATCTACGCTGTGCAGAAAAAGAGTCGGCTGTTGGCTCTCGATGCGCGCACGGGAGATTTACGCTGGGTGCGCGATACATTCGGTAGCGTCAGCGATTCACCGCTTGTCTCTGGCAAGCGCGTGATTGCGGCGACGCAAAACGGCGACAGCGCACAACTTTGGGCATTCGACCGCGAAGGCAACCTGCGGTGGATGAACACATTTGACCACTATAATGCGTTGGCTTCGGGTGAAGGCTATATCGCGATGGCGCAAGGCAACTTGGTGACTCTATTGAGTGCTGAAACCGGTGAAGTGGTCCACTACTGGCAACTCGCAAAAAATCCCGCCGTCTTGTCTGTCGGCGACGCAGCCGGCTTCTTGACGGTTAATACAGACCAAGGCACGCTCGTCTCCGGCCCCAACTAAGCGGTTTATCCCACGTCCACTCAGTACGACCGTTTACCATTTGACATGGTGAACCAAATTGCGAGGCATCCGCATGCGCTATCTCTTAATACCCGTTGGTTTTGTCTTCTATCTCTGGTTCCTCGTAACTTTCTTACCCATCACAATTTTGTGTGCATTACTCGTCATCATTCTCGCCCCCTTTTGGCCCAAAAAGCACGGTGCGAAACTCCGTCGCATCGCCGAAGCATGGGGATGGTTAGGCGTTCGAGTGACATTCTGCCCCATTTATGTCTATGGTCGAGAAAAGGCGCAAAATCAACCGGGTAT
Organism: Spirochaetota bacterium; assembly: GCA_963205035.1. Lineage (GTDB taxonomy): Bacteria > Spirochaetota > Leptospiria > Turneriellales > Turneriellaceae > Turneriella. The sequence continues at coordinate 2,629 of CAUJII010000102.1, read as the reverse complement.
TATCATCAGCAACCACCAGTCGCTTTTTGATATTTTGGCGGGACTCGGGTTTTACCCTATCGATTTTTTGTTTCTCTCAAAAGCCGAAGTGTTCAAGATCCCGCTCGTCGGGCCTGCAATGCGAAAAGTGGGATATATCCCCGTCAACCGCTCGAGCCCGCGCCAAGCCGCGCGTTCGCTCGAAACCGTCGCGGAGCGCATCCGCGAAAATAACCGTGTGCTCATCTACCCCGAAGGGACCCGCAGCAAGAACCCACGGAACTTGCTGCCGTTCAAGGCCGGCGCATTCCAAGTCGCAGAAAAACACTCTTTTCCAATTTTTCCAATTGTCCTTTATGGCACGCAAGAAACGCGCCCGATGAGCAGCAACGTTCTCTTGTTTCCCCACCGTATCGCAATCCAAGTTCTCGACCCCATTCTGCCGACCGACGAACTACACCCGGCAAATACAAAAAGCAAATTAAGTGAAAAGGAAAAAATGGCAGGTATCCGTGCGCTCGTCTCGAAGGCGTATAACCAACTCGCCGACAGTAAGGGACTCAAGATGGCGGTGATGGATTAAAACCTTTGCATTCTATAACACATCTAAGATTTAATACGACATGCGCATAGCGCGTGTCGTCTTCGCACCCCTCCCCCGCCAAGGAGTCTTGCCTGAACTTGCAGCGCAAACGACAGAAGGCAGTGCGCTCTTATTTTACCGCTGGCTTCTGCGCATCCAACGCAGGGCTCTAAGAGAGAGGCCCGCACCCGGCACGCATTATACCGATTTTATTTACTACTCCCCCAAAGAAAATCGGCTCGCCGCCCGCGCTGCATTTTACCCCGAACTACATTCGCTGGGATTTAATTTTCGCGCAGAAGGCGCGGGCGATACGGGCGCAAGACTCGACCAGGTTTGTGCAAAAGTTTTCAAACGGCATGACATGGCGTTTTTCTGGGATGTCTCTTTTGCAGCTCTTCCGCAAGATATTTTCTTGCAAGCATTGGCGCTTTACCCACAAAGCGTTGTGACGCTCTCGCGATCCGGCGGGTGTGCGTTCTTCTCTCTCGCAAAGAAAAATTATACTCCCGAGATTTTTTCGAGAGTGCGATGGGGAACTCAGTTTGCGGTGCGCGATCAAATCAAAGCGTTTCAAAAAGTAGGAATTGCTATCACCATCGCGGGGTCTGCAACACCCCTCCGCCGTGTGCAGGATTTCGTGCGCATCTTGCGCGAGCTCGAGGAAAGAAAACGCGACGACGATCTTGTCGATTTTATCGAGACGGTGAAAGGGCTTGAATAGTTACTCGCGTGCCGCTTCGAATAGTTAGTCGCGTACCGGGCCCTGAATAGTTACTCGCTACCTCTTGTCGCGTGCGACGAACGGTCTCAGCGAATGGCCGCTATAAATCTGGCGTGGGCGGCCAATCTTGGCCGATGGGTTCTCAATCATCTCTTTCCATTGAGCGATCCAACCGGGCATGCGTCCTAACGCAAACATCACCGTGAACATATCCGTCGGTATCTTAATCGCACGGTAAATGATGCCGCTGTAAAAATCTACGTTGGGATATAACTTGCGTTCGACAAAATAATCGTCTTTGAGCGCAGCCGCTTCAAGTTGCATTGCAATGTCGAGGAGCGGATCGTGAACCCCTAATTTGTCTAAAACTTCGGTACAGGTTTTTTTGATAATTTTAGCGCGTGGATCGAAGTTTTTATACACACGGTGGCCAAACCCCATGAGTCGAAATGTCGAGTTCTTGTCTTTCGCGCGCTCGATGAATTTCTGCGCATTGCCGCCTTCTTTGTGGATGTGTTCGAGCATTTCGATAACCGCTTGGTTTGCACCGCCATGGAGCGGCCCCCACAGCGCGTTGACACCGCTCGAAATTGCAGCAAATACATTCGCGCGCGAAGAGCCCACCAACCGCACCGTTGAGGTCGAACAGTTCTGTTCGTGGTCTGCATGAAGAATCAAAAGTAAGTCGAGGGCTTTCTCAATCACCGGGTCGACGTCGTATTTTTCTGCTGGCACCGCAAACATCATTTGAATAAAGTTGCCAACATAGCTCAACGAATTTTTGGGATAAATAAACGGTTGGCCGACCGACTTCTTATGAGAAAAAGCGGCTATCGTCGGCGACTTTGCAAGCAGGCGGTGAATCGACTGCTCGCGCCCTTCTGCGTCTAAAGGATTTGCGGCTTCTTTGGTGTAATACCCCGAGAGCGTATTAATCATCGAACCCAACGTTGCCATCGGATGCGAATCTTTCGGAAAACCGTCGTACAACCGCTTGAGGTCTTCGTGGATCATCGTGTGTCTTGTAATCGATTCGCGGAAGGTTTCAAACTCCACAGCCGTGGGTAAAGAACCGTAAATCAAGAGGTATGCAACTTCGAGAAACGTGGATTTTTCTGCGAGCTCCGCAATATCGTAACCCCGGTAACGCAAGATACCGTTTTCACCGTCAAGGAATGTGATTGCGCTGAGCGTTGCGCCCGTGTTGACAAAACCGTCGTCTAAAGTGATGAGCCCAGACTGCGCACGTAATTTTGAGATGTCGAGCGCCAATTCGTTTTCGGTTCCCTTAACCAGAGGGAGTTCATACTCCTTGCCATTATAGATGAGTTTTGCTACTTCTG
>CAUJII010000101.1 GCA_963205035.1 Spirochaetota bacterium | reverse complement strand
AAGAGCACGACCGTCATAATGAGAGTCAAGATGCCCAATGCGACAAGATAGAAATCTTGCGGCCAAAAAACAAACCCGAACAAAATAAACTTGCGCTCTATAATGTTGAGGAGCAACAGCGGCTGGCCGTGGATGCGCACGAACGGCCCGCCAAAAAAAAGAGCGAGGAGAATAACGGCAACGATGTTGCGCCATAAGGTGTATCGTCCCTTGGGCTTCTTGGGGTGGATCCAAGCGCGTTTGCCGTCGGGGCGTATTGTACCGATATGGTCGCGGTAGGCTTCTGTATCTTTTTCGATAGTTTGTGATGGGTCAGACGCCGAGTAGTTTGCCATTTATTCTCCTTGTTTCTTTTATGCTTTGGGTTTACACTTCACTTCGCGGGCTGTGTCGATTGCTTTTGCGCCTGCGGGTTTTGAACCGTGCTTAGAGAAAATATAACTCACGAGTTTTTGGAGTTCGCTTTCATCCATAGGCTTGCCGTTGCCATAAGGCAGCATTCCCTTTTGCGCAAAACCTTTCTTGATGTTGCCCATAACCGTTGTGAAGTCGCAGCCGTGCATCCAAAAATCGTCTGTGAGGTTGGGGCCAACAAGCCCACCCAAAGTCGGCGCGTGGCATGCAGAGCAAGTATGCGCTACAAAAATTTTCTCACCTTCTGCAATCGACGCTTTGTCGGTCAGCGCTTTAAGGTCGCTTGGCGCCGCTTGCACTTGTTGGCTTGTCGATTTCGCAGCCGCAATTTCATTTTCATATTCTTGAATTTGCAGCGGCCCACCGGCAAAATGATAATAGAACATGTAAACGAATGCAAACGCAATCGAAACATAAAAACCAATCACCCACCAGCGCGGCATGTGGTTGTCGAGTTCTTGAATACCATCGTAAGAGTGGTCGAGCAGCTTATCTTTTTCGTCTTGATTTTCAGCCATAAAATATCTCCTTAGTGTTTATGGTTCTTGAGCTCGCTATCGTCCAACGGAAGCGAGGCCATTTTTTCGTATTTCTTCTTACCGCCGCGAAAGACAAAATAGAGCATCGCGGTAAATACGATGAAGAAGAGAACGAGCGATATAACAGGGTATATCGCCACGTCGTTGATGTTGTTTAAGGTATTTGAAACCATCCAAACCTCATTTTGCGGCTGCGACGGCCTTGATGTCCGTACCAAGGCGTTGCAGGTATGCAATCAGCGAAACAATTTCGCGGTCGGAGTTAATCTCCATGCCGTCTTTCTTGAGCGCCGCCGCAATCTGCTCGCTCTGCTGTTTCAAATCTTCGAGCGCCTTCTTGTCGAACCCTTCGGGGTAGTCGACGCCAATCGACGAAAGCGCACGAACCTTGCGCTGCGTTGTCGCCGTGTCGAGTACGTTTGTAAAAAGCCAAGGGTATGCAGGCATAATCGAACCCGGAGAAATTTTTCTGGGGTCGAGCATGTGCTGGTAGTGCCACGCATGCGAATACTTACCGCCGACACGGTGAAGATCCGGCCCGGTGCGTTTCGACCCCCACAAGAACGGATGGTCGTAAACAAACTCTCCCGCCTTCGAGTATTCGCCATAGCGTTCCGTCTCTGCGCGGAACGGACGAATCATTTGAGAGTGGCAAGTATTGCAACCCTCGCGGATGTAGATGTCGCGGCCTTCGAGTTCAAGCGGCGTGTATGGCTTCACGCTCGCAATCGTCGGAACGTTTGTGCGCACCATAGCAATCGGGACAAACTCGATAATCCCGCCGATCATGACAGCCACGAGAGTAAGCGCCGTAAACGCCAAAGGCTTTCCTTCGAGTAGGCGGTGGCGTGTGACTGGTTTATCGCTCGCGTGTTCGACTTGGTCTTTGAGGGCAGGAGCGCTCGCTTCTTCGCCCGGAACAAATTTGCCCAGACGTGCCGTGCGCACCAAGTTATACGCCATCACAACGAAACCTAAAAGATACATCGTCCCGCCGACGGAGCGCATGACGTACATCGGAACGATTTGTGTCACCGTGTCTAAAAAGTTCGGATAAAGAAGCGAACCTTCTTTTGTGAACTGTTGCCACATGAGGCTCTGTGTTACTCCACCTAAGTAAAGCGGCACGACATAGAAAACGATGCCGATGGTTGCAATCCAGAAGTGGAAGTTCGCCATACGCACGCTATAAAGCGGACGATTGTAAATCCGTGGAATGATATAATAGAGCATTGCTGCGGCCAAACCGCCGTTCCACGCAAGCGCTCCCAAGTGAACGTGACCTATGATGTAGTCTGTGTAGTGTGTAATCGCGCTGACGCTTTTCAAAGACATCATCGGCCCTTCGAAGGTTGCCATGCCGTACGCTGTAAAACTCACGACCATGAATTTCAAAACCGGGTCTTGGCGCACTCTATCCCACGCGCCGCGCAGGGTTAAGAGGCCGTTAATCATTCCACCCCACGAAGGAGCAATCAGCATGATTGAAAAGACTGTCCCTAAAGATTGCGCCCAATCGGGAAGAGAAGTGTACAGAAGGTGGTGCGGCCCGGCCCAGATATAGATAAAGACCAACGACCAAAAATGCACAATCGAAAGTTTGTACGAATAAACCGGGCGGTTGGCCGCTTTAGGCGTGAAGTAATACATCACCCCCAAGAAAGGCGTCGTTAAGAAAAACGCGACTGCGTTGTGGCCATACCACCACTGCACCAAAGCGTCTTGCACGCCAGCGTAAACAGAATAGCTTTTTAGAAATGAAACCGGCACGGCAAGCGAGTTCCCGATGTGGAGCATCGCTACCGTCACAAACGTGCCGATATAAAACCAAATCGCGACATAGAGATGTTTCTCGCGGCGGTTCAAGATCGTCATGAGCATGTTGAGACCAAAGACGACCCAGACGATTGTTATCGCAATGTCTATCGGCCACTCGAGTTCCGCATATTCTTTACTTGTGGTATATCCCAAAGGAAGCGTTATGACTGCAGCGACGATGATTGCCTGCCACCCCCAAAAGTTGATATTCGACAAGAGGTCAGAATACATGCGCGCTTTGAGAAGACGCTGCAGAGAATAATAGACCCCCATGAAAATGGCGTTACCCGCAAAAGCGAAAACCACCGCGTTGGTGTGGAGAGGTCTTAGCCTTCCAAACGAAAGCTCGGGAACATGCCCTAAGAGATTGGGAACGTAGAGTAGGATTGCAATAGTCAAACCGACCACCATCCCAATGACGCCCCAAACGACCGTAGCCCAAGCGAACTTGTTGACTATTCGGTTGTCGTATTCAAAAGTTTCGACTGCCATAAATTTAGTTTCTCCGTTTTTTTTTCAGTTGTGATAATTGCGTGGTATGTTTTTTTTCTGTCGCGTCAAAAAGCATGCGTAGGGCGGGTGTCTCTGCGTCTTCAAACTGTCCGTTCCTGTGCGCCCAGAAAAATGCCACAAGAAAGCCCAACCCCAAGAGTAGGCTAAAAATTAAGAGTACGAAAAGCGCTTCCATAAATTTTCTTAGCGAAGCCTCCTCAAAGACGCGCCGACAAAAGCCGAGGAAAACGAAAGCGCAATAACGCTGAGTGAACTTAACGGCATGAGGATTGCACAGAAAAGCGGTGTGAGCATTCCTGTCACCGCGACGGAAACACCCAACAGATTGTAAGCAAAGGAGAGAGCATAAGTCGCTGTAATTGTCCGCTTCGCCTGCGCTGCCTGCGCTATGAGCTGCGGCATGTTGGACATGGACGCGGCAGAGAGAATTGCGTCGCTTGCAGGAGTAAACTGGCTGTGCTGCTCTGTAATCGCAACGCCCAATGTTGCCGCCTTCAGAGCCTCTGCGTCGTTTAAGCCGTCGCCGACCATCATCACTCCACCCGATGCCTTCAAGGCTTCGACAATTTCTTTTTTTGCACCCGGTGTCGCGCCAAAATGAAGTGCGCTTTTTTTAGAAAAAATGGCGGCAAAGCGCGCTTCTTCGCGTGCGCTATCTCCCGAAAGGAGCGTGAGCGCATAATCTTTCTCCAACTCTCGAAGTGCAGACTCTAAACCGGGGCGCACGGCGCTCTTTATAGAAAAAAATCCTAAGTAGGATTTATCCCGTGCTGCAAAAACCAGCGTGTCGCCGCCGGTGTTTTCGAGCCTCTCGAACACGACGCCGTTTTCCCGGAGCCACTCCCACGAACCTAAGAGATACTGTGCGTCTTGAATTTGTGCACGGACACCTTTGCCCGCTTTTTCGATAAAATCGTCGACGCGGCGCCGCACTCCGATGCGAGAAAATTCGGCAACTGCGCGGCTTAAAGGATGCGAAGACTCGCGCGCCAAGAGAGCCAGGTTTTGAAGATCGTCTTCGCGGCTCTCTTCCGCCTTATGCCAAAGGACATCGAAGCGCGTAGGGTTTGTAAGCGTTCCTGTTTTGTCGAACACGATGTGTTTGAGCGAAAAGAATTTCTCAACAGTCGCGCTCGACTTCGTAAAAAGTCCGTGCCGCGCAAGAACGCTTTGTGTCGTGAATAAAGAAAACGGTCGTGCCATCGCAAGAGCGCAAGGGCATGTAATAATGAGCACAGCAGAGAAAGCATTCCACGCGCGCGCGCCATCGTGCGGCAGCCAATAAAAAAGCGCAGCAAAAGAAATGGCAAGAACAGAGAAAGTAAACCAAGGGATCACGCGCTCGGCAAACCCCGACCGATGGTCTCTACCGTCGCTCTCGGCCTCGCTATTTTCCCAAAGTCGGTTGAGACGCGCGGGGTCGACGGTGTCCAGAACTTCGAGTTCGATAGACGCGCCCAGAACTTTCGCTCCGGTTTCCAGAATATCGCCATGGACAAGCGTTATCGGTTGCGCTTCACCGGTAATAAAAGAATAATCGGCCACCGCTTCCGAAGAAAGAAGACGCGCTCGCGTAGGATTGATTTCACCCGAACGCAGACGCATTCTGCTGCCGCGTACAAGTTCGTGGACGGGCGCCACTCTTTCCTGCGATTCTTCGATAACGCAAACCGCGAGAGGCAAAAAGAGTACGTTGTCTCTCTCGAAGTTGAGCCACGCATGCGAACGGCTCTGCACGTAGCGACCGAGAAGCAGAAAAAAAATAAGCCCCGCAAACGTGTCGAAGTAGCCGGGACTCAAACCTGTGAGAACGTCGGCAGCGCTGCGTACAAACATCGCTGTGATACCTAACGCAATCGGTGCGTCGATCACGAGCCGCTTCTTTTTCAAAGCACGCCACGCGTTTCTGAAGAAATCCCCCGCCGCATAAAACAAAACAAAAACCGCAATGCCTGCGTTCAGCGCGACAAAGACCTGCGCGAAATTTTTTTCGACCTGTTGCGAGAGATATTCGGGCAGGCTCAGAAGCATCGCATTGCCAAAACCAAACGCAGCGACTGCCATTTTTTTGAGAAGTGACTTGTCATAGTCGGAATGCTTCTTCGTCGCCGCCTTCTCACTTGCAAAATCGGGGGTATAGCCCAAGTCGGCGATCACGCGCACAACTGTCGAGACAGGAGTTTTTTCGTCGACGGTTACATCGAGCCGCTTTCTGAGATAATGGATGCGCGCGCCACGCACTCCCTCGACCATCTCAGGGAGTTTTTCTAAAAGCCAGACGCATGCCGCGCAATGGATGTCGGGAAGCTGCATGCGGAGTGCATACCGCCCCTCGCTTAACGGACGCACAAACTGCCCTCTGAACCACGGCGTGTCGCAATAGGAGTAATCCGCCGCAGGGCGTCCTTTTAAGGAAGAAACAGCATTCCCTGCAAGATTATAGAAAGAGAGCATGCCGTTCTCGAACAAGATGCTGTGCGCCTGCGCACACCCGTTGCAGCAAAAATGCTTTGTATTTTTCTCAATGGGGGCATGCTCGCTGCCGCAGTGCGCACAAATGTTTACTGACGGTGTAAGAAGCGAAAATGCCCCTTGCGGATGGGTTATGTCTTGGGCACTCCTCACCGTGGAGCTTGAAACGGCGTTTGGGACACAGTGTAAAGGAGTTCAGAGTCTTTTTTCTGAATTGCGGGCGAGTTAACGCTCAGACCCCGACTAACTATTCGCAGCTTTCGCTAAACATGACGCTTGGGTTCAAACCGCAGGTAGCGT
>CAUJII010000100.1 GCA_963205035.1 Spirochaetota bacterium | reverse complement strand
ACGTTCTCGAAAAACTCCAGCCTAAAAAATGGAAAACCGATTTGGTTTATGGAAACATGCTCGTCCAACAAAATGGCAAGGATATCTTGTTTCGGTCACCTAAAGAAATTTCGCTATTCTACCTTGCGTTCGCGGCAATGCTGCATCCTGCGACATTCGTGCGCAGACAGCTTTTTGACTCTGTCGGATTCTATCGTGAAGACCTACGAATTGCATCCGACCACTTCTTCTTTGTTAAAGCATTTTGCCACCACGGGCCAACCACGCAATATCAAGATATCGTTATTTCTGTCTTTGAAGGCGGCGGGATTAGCAACAAGACGCAATATAGTTCACTACAGACTGCAGAGCGCAGACAAGTTCTCCGTGAATTGCTGCCTCCAGAAAACCTCGAATACCTCGAGTTACATTACGATCTCGTCGACCGGCTCAACAGCTTCCGGTTTGCACTTCTCGCTCTACCGCGCTATTTTTGGAGACTTGCGCGCAAATTCATTTATCGTTTACGCTCTTAACAGAATTTTATTCCTCCATCCCACAAAACAATAACCATGCAAGACTACACCAACGCACAAATTGCCATTGTCGGCTTAGGCTATGTCGGCCTCCCCTTGGCGGTAGAATTCGGCAAGATACGAAATGTATTGGGGTTCGATATCAATCCCACACGGATTGAAGCGCTCAAGAAAGGCCACGACGCTACGCTCGAAACCACTCCCGAACAACTCCAGGCAGCGCAGCGCCTAAGTTTCACCTCAAACCTCGACGACTTAAAGCGTTGTGGGGTTTTCATCGTGACCGTGCCTACTCCCGTAGACAACGTCAATCGCCCCGATTTAACACCGCTACAAAAAGCCAGCCATACGGTGGGTCAGGTGCTCAAGAAAGGCGATATCGTTATCTATGAGTCCACTGTCTATCCTGGCGCTACGGAAGAAGTGTGTGTTCCTGTACTGGAAAAAACATCGGGCTTGAAATTCAACCAAGATTTTTTCTGTGGCTACAGCCCCGAACGCATCAACCCAGGCGACAAAGTCAATACGCTTACGAAAATAAGAAAAATCACGAGCGGCAGCACACCCGAAATTGCAGAGATTGTCGACGCGCTCTATGGCAGTATCATCACCGCTGGCACGCACAAAGCGGCGTCCTTAAAGGTCGCCGAGGCCGCGAAAGTCATCGAAAACACGCAGCGCGATTTGAACATAGCGCTTGTCAATGAACTCTCTGTTATTTTTGACCGCATCGGCATCGACACCATCGACGTTCTCGAAGCCGCCGGAAGCAAGTGGAACTTCTTGCCCTTTCGTCCGGGCTTGGTCGGCGGCCATTGCATCGGCGTCGATCCCTACTACCTCACGCATAAGGCCGAAGAAGTTGGATACAACCCGCAAGTTATTTTGGCCGGGCGACGCATCAACGACAACATGAGCCGCTACGTCGCCAGAGCCACTATCAAGCGCATGGTAAAAAATGGGATTGAGGTCACCAAAGCCAAAGTCGGCGTCATGGGTATTACATTCAAAGAGAACTGCCCCGACATCCGGAACAGCAAAGTATATGGCATCGTCAACGAATTGAAGTCCTGGGGGATAGATGCCGTTGTCCAAGACCCTTGGGCGAATGCGCAAGAAGTCGAGCACGAATATAAAATTATATTGGGAAAGATCGACGCACAAAACCCAGTCGATAGCCTCATCGTTGCCGTGGGGCATAAAGAATTTCGAGAACTCGACGCGCATGAATTGCGCAGTTATGTAAGAGGAAAAAATCCCGTATTGGCCGACGTCAAAAGTTTGTACGACAGAGATGCTCTCAAAGCGGAAGGGTTTACTGTCTTTAGACTATAGATACAAAAAAGGGAAAATAAATGAAACAATTTGCACTCATCGGTGCGGCAGGCTATATCGCCCCCCGCCACTTAAAGGCGATTAAAGATACGGGCAACAACCTCGCGGTTGCGATGGATGTCAACGACTCTGTCGGCATCATGGATAGCCATTTCCCAGAAGCCGAATTTTTCACCCAGTTTGAAGAGTTCGAAGCGTATTTAGAAGACCAAAAACTCCAAGGCAAAAAAATCGATTATGTTTCGATCTGCTCGCCCAACTATTTACACATCTCGCATATCAAGTTCGCCTTGAAAAATGGGATGGATGTTATATGCGAAAAGCCCTTAGTTTTGCACTCCAAAGACTTGGACGACTTAAAGGCGTACGAAAAAAAATACGGCGCAAAGGTAAACTCGATCTTGCAACTACGCTTGCATACTGCCATTATTGCCCTGCGCGATAAAATTGCCGCCGCTCCCAAAGACAAGATCTTCGACGTGGATTTAACGTACCTCACCTCCCGCGGTAAATGGTACAGGAAATCCTGGAAAGGATTCGACGAAAAATCGGGCGGTGTCGCCACCAACATCGGCGTGCACTTCTACGACATGCTCCATTTCGTTTTTGGTAAAATTGTAAAATGCGAAGTACACTACCGCGATGAAAAAACGAGCGCCGGTTACTTGGAATACGAGCGCGCTCGTGTGCGTTGGTTTCTCTCTATCGACGCGAATAACCTGCCCAAAAACGCGGTGAAAGGAGAGAAGCTGACTTACCGCAGCATCCTTATCGAAGGCGAAGAGCTGGAGTTCTCCGAAGGCTTCACCGAGCTGCACACGGAAAGTTACAAAAACATCTTAGCCGGAAAAGGTTATGGCTTAGAAGAAAACCGTACCGCGATTGAAACGGTAGAAAAACTGCGCGTCGAACCTATTTTGGAAAGGCCAACACATTCCCACCCGCTATTGGCGAAAGTGAAGTAATGCATAGAGGAGAAAGAAAGGGTAAATGCCAATTTTGTCTATATTTTTCGGTATTATTATACGCATGTGGCATGACGATCATCCACCTGCCCATATCCATGCTGAATACCAAGGTTTTGAAGCACTCATAGAGATTAAAACAGGAAAAGTATTGAAAGGCAGTCTACCTAAGAACGCAAAGAGAATTGTAAGAGAATGGTGTCTCAAACATCAAAAGGAACTAATGTTGAACTGGCAAAAAGCTCAAAATTTTGAACCGTTAGAACGAATTAAAGGAGCTGATTATGATTAAAATACTTAAATTTAAATACAATAATTCTCAAAAGATAGAGCTATATTTTTCTGATGGGAGTTTAGGGATTTTTAATCTCACGGCTTATTTAGCAAATCGAGAAGGAGTTTTATTGACTGCGCTTCATGACGAAGCGTACGCAAAGAGGTTATTTATTGATGCTGGAGCTCTCTGTTGGCCTAATGGTCTAGAATTATCGCCTATCCGTTTACACGATCTCACCAAAGCAGAGAAAGTGGCCTAACCATGCCGTATTATAAACACGAAACCGCCATCGTCGACGACGGCGCACAAATCGGCGAAGGCTCGCGTGTGTGGCATTTCGTCCACGTTTGCGGCGGAGCAAGAATCGGTGCGGGGGTGTCGCTCGGCCAAAATGTTTTTGTCGGCAACAAAGTGGTCATCGGCGATAAATGCAAAATCCAAAACAACGTCTCGGTCTATGACAACGTCTACTTAGAAGAAGGCGTTTTCTGCGGACCAAGCATGGTCTTCACCAACGTCTACAATCCCCGCTCGCTCATCGAGAGAAAAGACCAATACAAAGACACTCTCGTCAAAAAAGGTGCAACTCTGGGAGCCAATGCAACCATCGTCTGCGGCGTCACCATCGGCGCGTATGCCTTTGTCGGCGCGGGTGCCGTCGTCAACAAAGACGTCCCTGCGTATGCACTGATGGTCGGCGTGCCCGCTAAACAGATCGGTTGGATGAGCGAGTATGGCGAACAGTTGGACTTGCCGCTTACAGGCAACGGACAAACAAAGTGCAGCCACACAGGGGCGGTGTACCGGCTTCGCGAGGGAAAAGTCGAGAGGGAGTGAAGGGGGATGGATTTTCTCGAATAATCGCGCATTGATTCGGCTATGAATCTCTTTCTCATCCCCTCGTGGTATCCCAGCCCTGGTAACCCAATTAGTGGGATATTCTTCCAAGAACAAGCACACGCATTGGCAGATCTTTTGCCAGACATGACCGTGGTCGTTAGTCGGTGGGGCCAGGGTGAAAACGTCATTCCCGCACGACCATCGATGCGCATACTCAAGGCCCTTCGTTGGCGCTCGCGGCAACGCCATGATGTGGTCTCAGGGACCAATAATTTTTGGGAACTCTTCAATCCCACATTGGAGTGGAGCACGTACTACCCATGGAGTAGTTTCAAGCTGCCGCTCGCGGCTAACCGCCGTAACTTCTGCCTGGCTGAGCAGCGCTTCGGCAAAATTAATCTCATCCATGCCCACGTCAGTTATCCCGGCGGCTACATCGCGTCACTACTGGCAGAAGAGTATCGCATCCCCTATGTACTCACCGAGCATATGAGCCCTTTCCCTTTTCCAAATTTTATGCGCGGCGGCAAACCATTGCCCCAGATTACCCAAGCGTTCCAGCGAGCGGCAGCCTCGATTGCCGTGAGCCCTTCACTCGCCCACCGTATCGCATCGTTTGGGTATCCACACCCCGTGGTTATACCTAATATGGTCGATGAACGTTCTTTTTCTCTTGGCCAGCCCAAATCTGGGAAAATCATATTCTTTACTCTGGGCGGCATATCAGAACAAAAAGGCATTGACCATTTGCTCGAAGCCATCGCTCTTTGGAATCCACCAGCGGGCCAATTTGAATTCCGTATTGGTGGCGATGGCCCAAAGCGTGCCGCTTATCAAGCCAAGGCTAACGCCCTTGGCCTATCGGATCGGGTGCGCTGGTTGGGGCCTGTCAGCCGCACACAAGCTCCCACCCTGTTTCGAGACTGTCACATTTTTGTCCTGCCTTCACGCCATGAGACTTTTGGCGTCGTTTATGCCGAGGCAATTGCGAGTGGCAAACCCATTATCGCAACGCGTTGCGGAGGGCCTGAATCCATCGTTAATGATATCAATGGCCGTTTGGTTGATGTGGGCGATGTGGGCGCACTCGCACGAACAATGCAAGACATGGCAGCTCAATGGCACACCTACGACCCACAAGTTATTCGAAAAGATTTTGAGGCGCGCTTTTCACGCTACGCCGTAGTACAGCAATTGAATGCACTTTATCGGCAAGTCTTAAGAGGTACCTGATTCAATGTGCGGAATTACCGGAGGATGGTGGAATCATCACGAAATAGCAGCCAGGAGTTTGCCACAAGCCTTGCACGCACTGCGGCACCGCGGCCCCGATGACAACGGCTGCTCATTTTACCCCATAGGAAAAGCCACGATTGGATTAGCACAGTCACGTCTGTCGATCATCGACTTGAGCGCTGCCGGCCACCAGCCCATGCATTCGCAAGACGGGCGCTGGGCGATTGTCTTCAACGGCGAGATCTATAACTACCGTGAACTGCGGCTTGAACTGGAATCTTGCGGGCACCGATTTGTCTCAGATTCTGATACCGAGGTCTTACTTGCTGCTTGGGTGCAATGGGGCAACAGCTGCCTAGAGCGCTTGAAAGGTATGTTTGCCTTTGTCATACTGGATCGCTCCGCACACACTCTAACTTGTGTGCGCGATGCCTTTGGTATTAAACCATTTTTCTATTCAAGCGGCACAGAGGGCTTTCGCTTTGCATCGGAAATCCCCGCTCTACTGACTCTGCTATCTGCCCAGCCGCAACTCAACTGGCAACGCGCCTATGATTATCTGGTGCACGGCGATTACGATAGTGGGCCACAAAGTTTTTTTGATGGTATTCATCACTTGTTGCCTGGTCATTGGCTTACTGTCGATTTGGAAACCGGGCAAACAAACCCACCGCATTGCTGGTGGACGCCACAAATCCAAGAACGCCCAAGTTGGAAATTTGCCGATGCTGTGGAACAGGTACGCGAGCAGTTTTTGCAAAATATTCGCCTACACCTGCGCAGCGATGTCCCTCTGGGTGTCGCACTATCGGGTGGAATTGATTCATCCTCCGTAGCCTGCGCCATGCGCTACGTCGAGCCGGATTTACCCATACACACTTTCAGCTTCATCGCTCAAGGCAGCGATGTAAACGAGGAGCATTGGGTGGATCGCATCAACGCGCATATAGGCGCCGTACCACACAAGGTCTCCGCCACGGGCGCCGAATTGGCGCGTGACCTGGACGACATGATCCGCGCCCAGGGTGAACCTTTCGGCAGCACGAGTATCTATGCACAGTATCGGGTATTCCAATTAGCTAAAGAGCAACGTATCACCGTTACATTGGACGGCCAAGGTGCCGATGAAATGCTCGCTGGCTATAACGGCTACCCTGGCCCCAGACTGCACAGCTTGTTAGAAACGGGGCATCTCATCCAAGCCTGGCAATTTTTGAGAGAATGGGCAAAATGGCCGGGACGCAGCCGCATGTTGGGCACCAAGTGGTTGGTATCCGAAATAACAGGGGGGCGTTTATATGCCTTACTGCGCCGCCTCTACGGCAAGAAAGCAATACCCGATTGGATTGATGCCCGTCCATTACAAAATGCTAATGTGCAACTGAAGGCACCCCGCGAACGTCCTGACGATGAGCTGCGTGGGCGTCGCGTCATGGCAGAACTCGCACTAGCACTCAAGCGTCGAGGGCTTCCGAGCTTATTGCGCCACGGAGATCGGAATTCTATGCGCTTCTCAATCGAGAGCAGGGTTCCATTTCTAACGCTAGAAATGGCAGATTTGCTACTCTCCATGCCAGAGGAGTTCTTAATATCTCCGGACGGTGAAACCAAGCACGTCTTTCGTGCGGCAATGCGTGGGATCGTCCCCGACGACGTCTTGGACCGGCGTGACAAAATAGGCTTCGCTACTCCTGAGCAAGATTGGCTATTCGGTATGGCACCTCTAGTCCGCGAATGGCTGCGTCCTGATTTGAACCTGCCTTTTCTCGACCAAGCCAAAATGTTGCAAGAGTTTGATTCGGTTGTCGGGGGAAAGAAACCTTTCTCTTGGCAAGTTTGGCGGTGGATAAATTTTTGTAGATGGTATTCTCAATTCCAATGGCAATAACTCGCAATCAACTTGAGGCCGGGCACAATGACTAATGTTCATCTTGTTATGAATGAATTCACCAATGCAAGTCGTGTGCTGAAGCAGGTAAAGACATTAAAAAATAACAATACTTTTGAGAATATAACAATAGTTGCACTTGGCTCTGAAACATTGCCTGAGTATGCGGTGATAGCAGAGGGTATTGATCTTTATCGGCTGCGGCTGAAAACAAGAAATTTGCCTAAAAGCCTTTTCTTTCAGGGCATAAAATACATTGAATTTTTCATGCGTGCAGTTTTTCTGCTGGCCAAAAAAAAGCCATCAGTAGTCAACGCCCATGCTCTAAGTGTTTTACCTATAGCGTTATTTTGTAAGATTTTCTTAAAGTCTATGGTTGTATACGATGCTCATGAATTAGAAACCGAGCAAGTAGGTGGCTTGAGCATAAAGAAACGGCTTTCGAAGTGGTTAGAAAGAAAGCTGATTCATAAAGCGGACTTGATGTTTGTCGTCAGTGAAAGTATTGCGGACTGGTATGCAAACGAATATAATATAACACGCCCAGCCGTTGTACTCAATGCACCGAATAAACGTAAACTGATAGTCAACAATCATTTTCGCAAGCAGTTAGGAATTCAAAAAAAACAAATCATCTTGCTTTATCAGGGTCTCCTTACAAGAGGACGGGGCATCCATTTAATATTGGATGCATTCAAAACACGATTGGACGACAAAGTAGTGGCCGTATTTATGGGCTATGGCGAGTTAGCAATAGATATTCAGAACATCGCTGTCCATCAGAATAATATTTTCTTCTTCCCCGCTGTGCCACCTGATGTTGTACTCGATTATACCGCATCTTCTGATTTTGCTATTTCTTTAATTGAGAATACTTGCTTATCTTATTATTACTGTATGCCCAACAAACTCTTTGAGTATGCGATGGCGGGGCTCCCTGTGTTGGTTTCCAATATGAAAGATATGGCCGCGATAGTTACCAAAAATGGAATGGGCGCAGTGATAGATGACTATAGCGCGAGAGGAATAAATCAAGCAATCGATAAATTCCTTTCGCAAGATTTAGAGAAGATGAGAACCAACGCTTACCGTGTGGCTTGTGAAAACTCTTGGGAAATTCAAGAAGCAAGAATGTTAGCGGCTTACGGTAAGATGCTCCAGATATAAGAACAGGACAAAGTCTTAATAGCAAGTCGCTTAAATGAACGTCTTCTGGAAAAATGTCGCATCTGTCCTCACCGGCACAGCAACAGCGCAGAGCATCCCCATCTTCGGGTCGCTTATCATCGCTCGACTCTATGCCCCTGTTGCGTACGGGGCGTATTCGGCTTGGTTGGGGGCCGTGCTCATCTTGGCGGTGGTTCTGACCGGGCGTTTCGAGACCGCGCTCGCGATCGAAGAAGACGGTACACCTCGGCGGCGGGGAGTCGCCGCGACACTCCTCACGAGCATCGCAGCAGCATGTGCGGCAACGATTCTCTTAGCCATCCTCTTAATTGTCGCTCCATCTATTTTGAAAGACATGCCCACGCTGCTCGTCGTCATCGCAATCCCCACCGCACTTCTTCTTGCAGCGACACAGACATGGACATCGTGGGCTGCGGCCGAAGCATATTACCATCGGCTCTCGTGGATGCGCATCGTACAAGCGGCATCTATTACCGTCTGCCAAATTGGCGCAGGTATTTTTTTCAAATCTGCTGAGTCTCTTGCGGCTTCGTATCTTGTCGGTGTTGGTATCGCCGCAGGCTTTTCACTGCGGCTCATGCCGTTAAAAAGTTCCGACTTTC
Organism: Spirochaetota bacterium; assembly: GCA_963205035.1. Classification (GTDB taxonomy): domain Bacteria; phylum Spirochaetota; class Leptospiria; order Turneriellales; family Turneriellaceae; genus Turneriella. The sequence continues at coordinate 4,750 of CAUJII010000100.1, read as the reverse complement.
ATTCGATGAAAAATACGCTCCGCTGGTTTTGGTCGCGGCATCGGCGTTTTCCATTTTTTTCTCTCCCCGCAGACTCCATCAGTACGGTAGGAGGCCAACTGCCGATATTTATCATAACCCATCGCTTCGGTTCAGAGATTGCCGGCCTACTGGCGTTGACGATGCGCACGCTCGGCGCCCCCACTGGCCTTTTGGGCGCTTCCGTCTTGGATGTATTCAAACGCCACGCCGCCGCAAGTTATCGCATGCGGGGGGAATGCAGTGCAGAATATATGCAGACTCTTAAGGTCTTGGCCTTGGGGGCCATCGTTTTTTGCATTGTCCTATTTTTCTCGAGCGAATGGCTTTTTGTCTTGGCATTTGGAGAAAAATGGCGACCCTCTGGTGCTATGGCTATCTGGCTATTGCCTCTTTTTGCAATGCGCTTTGTCGCAAGCCCCTTAAGCTACATGGCATATATTGCCGGCAAACAACATTTAGATTTGCTGTGGCAAATCGGATTGCTAATGATGACATACCTCACGCTCACTCTAAACGCTTCTTACACAGACGCCCTTAAAATGTATAGCTTGGGTTATGCACTCCTCTATATAATTTATCTATGGATGTCATACCGGTTTAGTCTGGGAAAGCAATTTTGAATTTATTCTTTAGAGAAAATTCTTTAATGAAGGAGAAGAGAAAAGGCAAAACTCGTCGTTTCCTTTCACCTCGCCTTTGGGGTATAATTCGCGTTTTCTGCCTTGCGGCAGGTTTGGTGGCGGTGTACCAGTTAGAAATTGTCGATTTAAGAGCGCAGTCAGGCCATGTCCCCATCATTTGGAATTTTCAAAATGTATCGATTGTCCTAACGGCAACGCTATTCATAGGGATTATTCTGCCCACGCGACTCAAGCGGCCGTCGGATTTTTTTACTTTTTTCTACGGCTTTATTATATTAGTCCCCTATGCCGTCTTCCATGCATTGCGCGGCCCCTTGGCGATTTCCGAATTCCTCTTATATTTTTGTCTCTTGATACTCCCTCTGCTTCTCATCCAATTTTCCACAAAATTTATAAAGAAAATTCAACTCCCCAAAATACGAATACCGTATATTCTTACGAATTCAAAAATAATCTATATACTCATGGTAATCTCCCTTCTGGGCATTGTTCTCGCATTCGCGAACGCGCCTGCATCTGCGGGTTTTGGCATCAACGATGTCTATACGCGCCGTCTCGAAGGGAGGTTGACATACCCCGCAGGCACCCTACGAGCGTATCTTAACATGATGATAGTCAACGGCATTGCACCGTTTCTGGCATTCTACGCAGGTTGGCGGCTGAAAATCGCCCCTTTGCTTTTTTCTTTGTTTTGTGTCTTAATCTTTTATTACCTCATCGGCCTAAAAGCTCCGGTATTTTTCGCGGCGCTGACTTGTCTCTTGGGATTCCTCATCAGGCATCGTAAGATGCACCGGATTGCGTTTTGGTTTAATGCCATTCTCCTCCTTATTTTCTGTATTTTTGTCTTTGAATTTGCGCTCACGAATTATTCCTACGCGGCCGATTATTTTATTGAACGCGTTTTCGTGACTCCGGCAGACGTCCTGACCGCTTATTTTGATTTCCTCTTCAAGTCCCTGCCTTCGCTTTGGTCGCCGTGGACTGGTAGCCATGGAGATTTATCGATAACTTATTTGATAGGCAAATTATACTTCCGCAACGCTCAAGCAAATGTGAATACGAATACTTTTATTTATGACCTGGCAGCACGCGGTTGGCTCAAGTATTTTTTTACGGTCTGCTTAGTTTCAGGTATCTTCGTTTTTCTCGACGCAGCTTATAGGCAAAATCGCAACAAGCTATTCTTTTGTATTGCCTTTCTTTTCTCCCTAATCATCCTCGAGCAAGCCGCAACGACAGCACTCGTTTCCTCGGGGATTGGCTTACTCGTCGTTCTAACAACCTTCTCCCATGATAAAAATAATTGACTACGGCATGGGCAACTGCGCCTCGATACAAAACATGCTCCGCCACTTGGGATATGAGTCGGAGATTGTTTCGAAGGGCAACAAATTAGCGCACTCGACGGCGATCATTCTGCCCGGCGTCGGTGCATTCGACCACGCGATGGAAAAACTTCACCCCTTCCTTCCTGCACTCCAAGAAAATGTCTTAGAAAAAAAAATCCCCTTCTTGGGCATCTGCTTGGGCATGCAGTTGCTTTTCGAGAAAAGCGAAGAAGGGAGCGCATCCGGGCTTGCTTGGGTTCCCGGTTCTGTAAGAAAATTTGATTTTACAAATACGACAACCGAGAAACGATTGCCCATCCCACACATGGGTTGGAATGAGATTACGCCCTCCAGCGATTCGGTTCTCTTTAGAAAAAACTTAAGCGCAGAGAGAGAACGTTTCTATTTCGTGCATTCATACCACGCTGTTTGCGAAGAAGCATACGTTCTCGCAAAAGCGCATTACGGTTACGATTTCATCTGTGCTGTTCAAAACGACAATGTCTTCGGCGTACAATTCCACCCTGAGAAAAGTCATCGTTTTGGAAAAAGATTGCTGGCCGATTTTGCAAAACACACCCATGCTTAAGACACGCGTCATCCCTACACTTCTCCTGCAAAACGGTGGGCTCGTCAAGGGCGAGCAATTCAAAAACCATAAGTACGTAGGCGATCCCATCAATGCCGTCCGCATTTTTAATGAAAAAGAAGTGGACGAATTGGTGTTCTTGGATATTTCTGCGACACGGGAGCGGAAAGAACCCGATTATGCTTTGATCCGCGACATCGCCTCCGAGGCATTCATGCCGTTCGCATACGGCGGAGGGATTACCTCGCTAGAGCACATCGAAAATCTTTTTCGGTGGGGAGTGGAAAAGGTGGTCATCAATTCCGCTTTTGCGAGGGACCCAAAACTCGTGGAAGCAGCCACAAGAATTGCGGGTTCCCAAAGCATCGTCGTGAGTATCGATGTACAAAAAGCGCGCTTCGGGCGTTATGAAGTGGCGACACACAACGCAACGAAAAAAATAGGAGTAGACGCTGTTTCGTACGCTCTCAAAGCACAAGAGGCGGGAGCGGGCGAGATTATCGTGACCAGTATCGACCATGAGGGTACGAGCCGGGGATACGACCTCTCGCTCGTCGAGAAAATATCTACAGCTCTGGAAATCCCTGTCGTTGCACAAGGAGGAGCTGCAAGCCTGCAAGACTTCAAGGCGGCAGTCGATGCGGGAGCATCTGCCGTCGCCGCAGGGAGTATGTTCACGTTTCACGGTAAACACAAAGCCGTCTTAATCACCTACCCTTCTTATACGGAATTAGAGAATTTATTTTTAGAACGAGAATAAAATGGCTAACAAAAAAAATCAAACATGCACGCGCTGCGTGATGGACACAACAGACACAGCAATCACTTTTGACACGCAAGGCGTTTACAGCCATTGTCTTGAGTTTGATGCCGTTACACGAAAGCGGTGGTTTCCCAACGAAGAAGGGAAAAAACGGTTAAACGCCATTTTTGAGCGTATCAAAAAAGAAGGAGCGGGTAAAGAATACGATTGCATTTTGGGGCTAAGCGGCGGTCTGGATAGCTCTTACTTAGCACTCGTGCTCAAAGACTATGGCTTGCGTCCCTTGGTTGTGCATGTCGATGCCGGCTGGAATAGCGAGCTTGCCGTTCATAACATTGAAAAACTTGTAAAATTTTGTAATTACGACTTACACACACACGTCATGAATTGGCCGGAAGTTAAAGATTTACAACTCGCTTATCTAAAATCCGGCGTTGCCAACCAAGACGTACCTCAAGACCACGCTTTCTTTGCGACACTGTATCATTTCGCTGTTAAAAATAAAATAAATTATGTCATCAATGGCGGTAATATTGCAACGGAAGGGATTAGCGCTGCGTCTTGGCACCATGCGGCGATGGATGCGATCAATTTAAGAGCGATCCATAAAAAATTCGGAACGGCTCCACTAAAAGATTATACAACAATTAGTTTTTTTGATTACTATTTTTATTACCCTTTTATAAAAAAAATGAAAACGGTGCGGCCGCTAAATTTTATGCCCTACTCCAAAGGAAGAGCATTAAAAGAATTGCAAGAAAAAGTGGGCTACAAAGCATACGAACGCAAACACGGCGAATCGCGCTTCACGAAATTTTTTCAAAACCATTACTTGCCCGTAAAATTCAATATGGACAAACGCAAACAGCATCTTTCGAGTTTGATTGTAGCCGGTGAAATAACTCGAGACGAAGCATTACGGGAATTACAAAAACCCCTTTATAATGAAACAGAACTACGCGAAGATAAACAATATATCGCCAAAAAACTGGGGATAACCGTTTCCGAATTAGAGAATTACATAAACTCTCCAGGTCATTCTTATAACGAGTACCCTAACTGGGATTCTCGCTATAAATTGATGAAGAAAATACAAAATTCCGTTTCTCAATTATTAGGCCGCAATGTCAAAAATTATTCCTAAAATCGCCCACCTCACCTCTGTCCACTCGCGCTACGACACGCGCATTTTCTTAAAAGAATGTACGTCGCTTGCGAAAACAGGGTATGAAGTGCATCTCGTTGTGGCCGATGGCAAAGGCGATGAACAAAAGAACGGGGTGAACATCCACGATGTCGGTGCCTCGAATGGCCGTTTTGATCGTATGCGCCATGCACCAGGGCGCGTACTGAAAAAGGCTTTAGAACTAAATGCCACAATTTATCACCTGCACGACCCAGAGCT
>CAUJII010000099.1 GCA_963205035.1 Spirochaetota bacterium | reverse complement strand
TGCCTTGCGAAAGAGCGGCGCTTTTACTTGCCTCAATTTTTCGAGTGGTCTAAGAAAGCGTCTTCGTTTGCCTACTCGCGTCTGGCGTGCGATTATGCGCTGCACGCGGCGATGGCGCAGATTTTTTCAACGAAAGATAATTTGGTGCCTTTTTACAATGCGGTCGCTCTGCTGTATGAGCGTTTGAATGCCCCGATGACTTCGTTTGAAGACGTTCCAAAAGACTTGCCGAAGACAAGAGAAGAGCTATGTTCCGCTCTTGCTGCGCGTTTTGCGCCCAACGAAACAGAAACTGTGTTCAACGAGTTGATGGTGGTGCCCCCCTAACAAATCCCGCGCCCTCGGGTGAAAGACATCAAATTAAAATTGACGCTTTGTTCAACAAAAAATTCGCTCAAGTATGTCGAAGGAACTCTATCCCGAAGAGGCCATTCTAAATTTCAAAGAATGCCAACGCCTCGCTTACGAGGCGGTCGAAGCGGTTGCACGCCAGCTTAAAGAAGGCGACACCGAGAAAGACGCCGTGCGCATGATCGACGATGAAATCAAGGCACGCAGTATGACACGGTATTTTCACGCGCCGTTTGCGTGGTTCGGCGAAAGGACTGCGTTTCATAATTTCAAACGCCCGCTCGATTTTCGTGGATTTCCTTCGAGCTTTCTGCCGCCGCATTTTGGTTTGCAATTCATGCCGACAAATACTGCGCTCAAGCAAGGTATGTGCGTCATCTTAGATGTAGCTCCCATTTTCAACGATTGCTCCGCCGATATTGGCTATGCGTTTGCGTTCGGAGAAAACAAGAAAATCGAAAAGGCATTAGACGATTTACAAGTCTTTCGCCCGCTTATCTTGGCGGGGGTTTGCAAAGAAAAGACGATGGCTGAAATTTACGACGATGTCAGCGAAGCGATTGAAGATATGGGTTATCAAAACTGCCATGCAAAATACCCGCAGGGTGTTTTGGGTCACAAGGTCGGCAAGATCAACACAAGTCTCATCCCGCGTATTCCTTTTATGCGGTTCGAGGTTTCGACGTTTCTTTATTTGGCGGGTGAAGAACTCTCGCGTCTTGTTAACCCATGGGATAACCACACGCCGCTCTGGTCCGATTACACGCGGGTTTCTGCCGACGCGGGTCTTTGGGCTGTCGAGCCGCACATTGGCGCGATGAACGGCGAGTTTGGCGTCAAATGGGAAGAAATTTTGCACGTCACAGAAAATAACGCGTATTACTTAGACGACGCTCTGCCGCATTGCAACCGTTGGCTCGCACGAGGCGTGAGCGCGTAACCTGAAGGAGAAACCATGGAAAGGAAAAGTCCCACAAACATCAAACCACACAAAATTGAAGTTAGCTTCGATGAAACGCTGCCGAAGCATTGGTTCGGCGAAAGCGCGTTTCTCTCTCATGTCTTGAACACGTTCACCGTTATTTTTCCCGACGCAGAACGCTATTTTATCCGGTGGGCGAAAAAAGCCCTTCCCGATGTTACCGACCCCAAGATCAAAAAGGACATCCAAGGCTTTATCGGGCAAGAGACGATGCACGCAAACCAGCACGAAAAATTGTGGGATCTACTCCGCTCGCAAGGGTATAACTTAGAGCCGGCACTTTGGTTTGTCGATACGCTGGCTTTTAACTGGCTTGAAAAAATTGTGCCAGATAAATTTAACTACGCACTCGTCGCTGGGTTAGAACATTTCACTGCAATGCTCGGCGAGATTTATTTCGAGAACCCCGAAATCATGGAAGGGATGCACAGCGAAATGCGCCGTCTTTTTGAGTGGCATGCCGCCGAAGAGATACAGCATAAGGCGGTGGCGTTCGATCAACTCCAGGCCATCGACGATAATTACTTCTTGCGCACAGGCGTTATGAACGTCGCTGTCGTGGGGCTCTATGTCCTGACCTTCGCTAATACTTTTTATTTCATGGCGCAAGACCGTTCACTCTTTAACCCGAAAGAATGGTTGGTGATGGGGCGCATACTCTTTGGAAAATCGGATTTGGCACGAAAGACAGTTATCAAGTTCTTAGAGTACTACCGCCCCGATTTTCATCCATGGAACAACCAAAACTTCCACCTGGCGGAGCCGACCCTTCAGGCTTACGAAAAGAGTCAAATAGCTTGACTCACTGTAAGCCTTGATAATATAAGGGACACATGTTTACCCGGGGGCAAAAAAGACCCCTCCATGTTTACCTATCTTACGGGGTGTTGTTGTGCGCTATTTTGCTCGGTGGCGCATTGAGCGCGAAAGACGTTGAAAAAAAAGGCAAAGACGCTGAATCTGATTTAGCGCGGGTTGGTATTGCGCGCTTTGCCAATGCAGATAAGAACGTCGACTACGAATGGGTTGAAGAGAGTCTACCCGATGCAATCAGCACTTCGATGCGCGAGAAATTCGAGTTTATCGCGCAAGACAGCGCACGCGTCAATTCTGCATTTCAAACTTATTTTCAAAGCGGCAAGAGCTTTTCGACGGCGACGGCGGTACAAATTGCTGCGGCGTCTCAAAGCGACATCCTCATCATCGGCGACTTTAGTATAGATAGCGAAAAATCGGAAATTGTGATGCGCGCGTCGATTTTTAACGCAACCGCCGGGCAGTTTATCGGCAAGGTCGAAGAGAGAAGCCAGGTCAGCAACCGCATCTTTACAGAAATCGACAAGATGGCGGCGTCGATTGTGGCAGAAATTTACCAATACGCTTTGCAGGCGAATCAGAATGCGGGCAAAGAAGACCTCAAGCTGCTTGTGTTGGTGCCTTCGTATAACACGGCAGAAGAGCGCGTTCAAGCCGAAAAAGAACTCGTTGTCTTAAAGACAGAGCTTGCAAGGCAAACTCCCGGAAACTACATCACAATTTTTGAGTTCTTCGAGAAATACAAGGTGGCAGAACTCGAACAAGAAGAGGCTCTCAAGTTGGCACGCATCAAGAACCGCAACAAGATTAAGGTGTGGCTTTACAATTACGGAGTTACCGATGCTTTCCTTGTCTTTGTGAGCAACAACAAGGTCAGCATCACCGCCGTCTCTGAGACAAAGACTGCGCAAGTTTCTTACTCCGTCGGTGCAACAGAAGAAGAAAAGCAGAAAGCGATCGCACAGGCTCAAGAAGCAGTCCAAGGCAAGACAGCACTCATCAAAGACGATGGCAGGCGCTCGTTCGTCCTTTTTCATGTGGGAGTCGGAGCGTCCAAGGGCGCTTTGACTGCGGGCGAAAAATTTGGTGTGCTCTTAAATCCCATGGTGCATGTATCGTTTCGCTTTTGGAAATATTTTGAACCGCAAGTGCGCTTTGAAGGATTCTATTCGCCCTCCTCTCAAAATCAACCGAGCGTCGTGGGTGGTTCGGGTTTCGCCGGTTTAGGCTATAGCGTGGATTTTGGTCGCTGGAATTTCGCGACGTATGCGGCAGGTGGCATCTACTCCGCACGAGTCGAAGCCTCTTGGGGTGGCATCACGGTACTCATGCCTGCTGCTTCCGGCGGGTTTTTTGTGACGTGGTTCATTTCGCAGCGCTTTGGGTTGAGCTTGGGGGCTTCAGCACAGTACCTTTTTGACCCCAACGCGTCCGGTCTTTTTGGGACGGCGACTTTAGCGTCGGTTGTCCGCTTCTGAGTTTAGGCTTGGAACTCGCGTACGCAATGCGAAATGGGGCGCGTATTCCCAAAAAATGTCGTAAAAATCGCGTCTCATGCGTCGAGGTTAACTATAGATGAAGAAATCAGGTTCTACGCTTATTAGCGCGGTTTTTTGCGTTTGGTTCGGTGCACTTTCGGCAGCACCTCCCAAAGTCGAAGTGGTCCTTGAAACCCCAGAAGGAATCCTGCTTGACGTGGAATATGTTTCCGAAACCGACAAAGCATCCGTTGTCGATGTCCGTGCCGCCATCTTACCCCCCGCACTCTGCGAGGGCAAAGACCTGCCAAAATATTTACCTGCACGCAGTTTTAATAAACCGGAAAAACTCAGTACGGGCGGCTGCCGCTTTTTGGGTAAACCCTTTGTCGCGCGCTCTGTCACCCTCGCGCCAACCGACATCAAGAAGCGACATACCACGACTCTTCTGACGTTGTCTGCCTCGGGTGAAAAAAAACAGATTCCTTTTTTCGACGAGAGCGGCAAGAGAGCGCTCGGTTTTGATTTCTCAGCGGAACCCCTCGTCGAAAAGGGAGAGCTTCCACTCTTGGGTGTGCGTGCATTTGCGAAAGACGCGACAATGGAGACGATGCAAACCGTCGACTTGTCGGGCAAACGCGAGGTCATCTATCCCAGCACAAATATTTTTCACAAGTGGAGCAAGCTCGACCCTCGCATTGCACTTTTTTATACACCCGTCATTCCTACCGGTGAGATCGGCATTTTGCAATTCGGCGCTCTGGGATTTACCCTCGAAAACTCGGTAGAGATACCACAGATGAAATTCATGCCGCTCAAAAAATATCACCTGCGGCTGCGTGGAGGCATCGACGTTTCGTACCACGCTATTTCGCAAGATTTGTATCAGAACGATAAAGCGGTGAGCACGGGAAAAATTATGCTTTTGCCGGTAATGGCGCAGTTGACCCTGCTGTGGGATTTGCGCCCCGGCTCGTGGAAGATGACAATTTCGCCTTTTCTTAAACTCGCAGACGGCGTGGTCTTTAGCACTGTCGAGACGCAAGTCAAGCCAGAGTATCAAAGTCTTTTAGCGACAGGCGCAGAAAGCAACCGTAAGGGCAGCTATATCGGTAATGGCTTTTATGCAACGGTCGGTTTTGAGGTCAGGCCCGATAAGTGGCCGGTGGCTTTTGCTTTAGACGGCGGTTATTTTATCCACTCGCAAGATATTTCGGGGCAGTATTTTATTTTTCACGCGGGTGTCGCTTGGCATTATGGGATTACTCCCACACAACCTAGAATGTTGCCGATTCAATATTTAGGCGCGAAGAGTGTCGTATTGAAACTCAAGGGCACCGTGAAGAACCCGGATGCGACGGCGATCCATGGTGCGCAATTGAAATTGCGCGCAAAGGGTAGCGACGCGGTGGTTAAAGAAAGCGCGAGCGATGCGAAGGGTGCTTACTCGATGGAGATAGAGCCAGGACTCGACTATATTCTCGAAGCGCACAAAGACGGTTATGCGAACGCTACGGTCGAGATACCGCTCATTAGCAATGCGGCAAAAACACGCGATCAAGATTTTATTTTGGCGCCCTTGACGTATAGCCTCGAGGGGGTGAATTTCAAGCCCGATTCCGACCAGTTAGTTACGGGCAAGGCTCCCGAAAAAGCGCTCACGGAACTCGTCCAGTTCTTAAAGAAAAACCCAGAAATCCGCATTGAGATTGGCGGTCACACTGCCGCGCGCGGAGACGACGACCCGGCAACGGTGCGCCTTTCCGAGCGGCGCGCAGAAACGGTGCGTAAATATCTTGCGAGCAAAGGTATCGAAGAGACCCGCCTGACCTCGAAGGGATATGGCGGCTCAAAGCCCATTGCCGACGGGAAAACCGATGCGGGTGCTAAGAAGAACCGCCGTGTCGAGGTTCGCATCTTGACGGAATAAAGCCCCCATTTTGTGCTTTTGGGCATATCTATTGTACTTGACGTAGTCATGCCTCACGAATTGAAGGTGACATAATGCCCATTGATCCCAAAAAATACGACGAAACGGATGAGCAGCTCCTTTGGGAGGATTACAAGAAGCACCACGATCTCAAGTTACGCGAATACTTCATCAAAAAATATGCGCCGCTTGTAAAATATGTCGCTGGCAAGGTCGCGGTCGGCATGCCGCACAACGTTGAGTTTGACGACTTAGTGAGCTACGGTACTTTCGGCCTTCTCGACGCTATCGAAAAATACGACCCAGCGAAAGAAGTCAAATTCAAAACGTATGCGATGACGCGCGTGCGTGGTGGTATCTTCGACGAACTGCGAAATGTCGACTGGATTCCCCGATCGATTCGCCAAAAAGCGAAGCAAGTCGAGAAAATTATACTCGAACTCGAAAACCGCATGGGACGCACTGCGGAAGACGAGGAAATCGCGCACGAGCTCGACATCGACTTAGACGAGTTTCACGAACTCATGTCGAAAATTTCGGGCACATCGCTCATATCGCTCAACGACGTTTGGCATGGCAACGATGAAAATGAAGAGATGGTCTTCGTCGACACCTTAGAGTCACCCGAAGCGCTCAACCCCGACATCATTGTCGAACGCGAAGAAATCAAGAACATGATTGTCGAGTGCATAAAGAAGCTACCCGATAGAGAAAAAAAAGTCGTTGTTCTCTATTACTACGAAGACCTCACTTTGAAAGAAATTGGTGAGGTGCTCGAAGTAACCGAGTCGCGTGTGTCGCAGCTTCACACAAAAGCGATTATGCGACTGCGTGGTCGCCTTTCTCAAATGAAAAGCCTTATGTAGCTTCAAAGCGTGAAGCACCCTTCAAAAATTATTCACGAATTGGGCATTGCTCCGCTCAAGAAATTGGGGCAAAATTTTCAAGTCGATGTTCATTCCGTTGAAAACGCAGCGGCGGCGATTCCCGAAAACGCAAACATTTTAGAAATAGGCCCCGGCCTTGGCGCGTGGACAGAAGTTTTCTTGCGTAGAGGGCACGCTATGACGCTCGTTGAGAAAGACAGAACTCTCGCAGCGCGGCTTGAGAGCATCCATGCGGAAAATTCGAGGGTGCAAGTTATCGAGGCGGATTTCTTGGAGTGCGACTTAACGCGTGCCGAGTTCAGCGGCGTGACAGCCGCCATTGGCAACCTTCCGTTTTATGTAACTTCCGATCTATTGCTACGCGTTGTTGTCGACATGCCGCAAGTGAAGCATGCACTCTTTGGGGTGCAGTTAGAAGTTGCCGAGCGGATCCATTCGGCGAAAGGTTCATCTCTCGCGATTCATCTGCAAAGTCAAGGCACGTTGCGCATGGTATCGCGTATCGCAAGGCATAGCTTTTATCCAGCACCACAAGTCGATGCAGCCCTGCTTTCGTTCGTCCGAAGCGAAGCGAAGATGCGCCCGCATCTGCGTGAACTCCTCAAGGCGGCGTTTTGGGGCAAGAGAAAAAAGCTTTCAAGTGCGCTCAAGAAAAATCCTTTTTTTTCAACTTCCGAAACCTGCGCCAGTTGGATCGAGAAGCTCGAACGCTTGCCTGAGCGTCTTGCTCCACTTCTTGAGAAGCGTGCAGACGAAATCTCTGTCGAAGAGTTTTGCGCACTGTACGATTTCTTAATGGTTTGAGGGGGTGCGGGCGCGTTTTGTATTTCTTGAGTTTACGCGAGTTCTTAAGCCTAAACTCTATTTATCGAGCAAGATGATTTCGACGCGGCGGTTCTTTGCTCGCCCTTCTGCGATGGAGTTATCTGCAATCGGGTCGGTAGCACCTCGACCATCATAAGACATTGCGTCTGACGCGATGTCTGTCTCGTCGATGAGATAATCGGCGACTGCCTGTGCGCGTCGCTCTGAAAGTTCTTGGTTGTACTTTTCATCTCCCACGTTGTCCGTATGCCCACGCACGCGAATGTGGCGATTTTCGACAGTCCGCAAAATTTTTCCAATGCGCTCGAGCGCAGCCTTCGCTTCGCTACTCAACGTCGCGCTATTCGTTTCAAAAAAGACATCGGGTAACGCGATGGCGACGCCATTATCGGTCACGCGCACAACGACTTGCGGATCTTCAGCAGCAATACTATTTTTTAAGTTCTCAGCGAGAGTGATTTTTCCTGGGTCATTGCGTTTTGTATATTTGCGGTAATAGCTACGACTCTTGATTTTGAATTCGTTCGCAAGACCTTCTGTATTGATAATAATTACATTGTAATCTTCTTGTGCATAGTACGGAATACCATCTTCTGCGTTCCAAAACCAGACGGAGGTTACGTAACCAAAAACACGCGGCCCATTATTTTCTTGGTTTCCATAGTTGAGTTCATAGTTAGAAATGAATTTATGGCAATTTTTTTCGCCTTGTTCGGACTTCACCGTTTCGATTCCCCGGTATTCGTATCGCACATTGAACGGCACCGCAATAAGTTTGTCGAATTGCATCGCTTCTTCGCCGGGTGCATCCCACGGCATTCCTACATCCAAGCGCGCGTCGCCTTCAAGAGCCGGGTCTTGCGTTGTCGAAAAACTCGGGACAGAACGAATATTCGGCATGTACTGGTCTTTGGGAACTTCAAATTTTCCCGTGGGATTTAGATAGAAACTCGCAGTGTATTCCTCCGTTTCGGTATAAGCTTTTTTTGCTTGGATACCTTTCAGAAGAGTCTGGAATGTGCCATTCAAAAGATAGCCTTTTGCCGGCTCAGCGGTCATCGTTTCTAAGAGCACACGGTGGTACACCGAGCGCTTGAGCGTTTCATTTCCCGTTTTTACCGATTGGTCGGAAAATTTCTTGAGCTCGAGAATATCCCCTGGCTTGAGTCGCCAACGTAAAACTTTTCCCTCTGCTTCAAAAAAAACATTCGGCAAAGGTGCTTTGGGGTTTTTAGAGATACCTCTTGGCGCACGTTTTACTGCGGCGTCTAAAGACGTACAACAAAGGAAAAGAACGCCAAGACGCAATAAATTTCGGCCATGCAAGGCTTGCATTATCTCAATTTGATGGAAAGATTTTTAATCTCCCGTCTGTATACCCGTAAAAGCCTATCGTATGGCAGGACAAGCACTTTTACTGACGGTGCGTCTCACCCACCGGATATGGTGCTCCAATTTAAGAAAAACATGAGCACTATACTTGTTCAGAAATTCGGCGGAACTTCAGTCGGCGATGCAGAGCGCATCAAGCGCGTCGCCAACC
>CAUJII010000098.1 GCA_963205035.1 Spirochaetota bacterium | reverse complement strand
TCAAAATCGTCTCGTCTGTCGTGGGGCCTTCTTCTCCAAAGTTGGCGCTAAAATTTTCTTCCGAGCCGTCACGACCTTCTTCGCCATTGGCTTCGTTATGTTTGTGCTCATAGCTCACGAGGTCCATAAGAGTAAATCCGTCGTGGCAGGTGAGAAAGTTGATCGAGGGTTTTCCTTTAGAGATAATCTGCGACGCTAAACTCTCTGCATCTGCGCCTCGCAACCAAAACTGCCTCGCCGCGTCGCGAAAGCCGTCGTTCCATTCGAGGTAAGGCAGCGGAAACTTGCCACACTGATAGCCGCCCGGCCCTAGATCCCAAGGTTCGACAATGAGTTTTTTGGTTTGGAGTAGCGGGTCATTCACGATCGCATGGTGGAGTGCGTGGTCAAAATTCACTATGCCTTCTTTACGAAAAAGCGTCGGCGCGAGATCGAAGCGAAAACCGTCGACGTGCATTTCATTCGCCCAATAGCGCAGACTCTCCACCACGAGGTGTTGCACTATGGGGTGATCGGTGTTCAACGTATTGCCGCAGCCCGTGAAGTCGATATAATTTCCTTCAGAGTCCATTCTGTAATAACTATTTTCAGCGAGGCCGCGAAAGCTCAGAGCGGGGGCATCTTCATTCCCTTCGCCCGTGTGGTTAAAAACCACGTCCAAGATAACTTCAATTTTCGCCCGATGGAGTGAACGCACCATCGTCTTGAATTCGCCCACAGCATCGCACGAGGCATAGCTCGGCTCGGGCGCAAAAAAATGGAGAGTATTGTAACCCCAGTAGTTCACGAGCCCCTTCGGCGCAAGAAAAGGGTCTTGACTTTTTGCAAAAACAGGCAGAAGTTCGAGCGTCGTTACACCCAAGTCCTTGAGATGCTTTATGACGCTCTCATCGCCTAACGCGGCAAAGCGACCGCGCAGTGCCTCGGGCACCTGGGGGGCAAGCGCCGTGAATCCCTTTGCATGCGCCTCGTACACAACCATATCTGCCAAAGGTATCTGCGGAGGCTTGTCGTCTTGCCAATCGAAAGGGTCTGCTTCGAGAGATGCTAAATGAATAGTGGGACTGACTCCATTGCTGCTCAGTGGCTTCGAGTTTCGCGCCCAAGGGTCGCTGAGGAGTATTGACTTACCCGCACGCTCAACGGAGTAAGCGTAAAAATTTTCGGAAAGATTTTCAGAGACAGAAGTTCTCCAAATTTCGCCGTTTCTTTCGAGCAATACTTTTTTTATGAATGTTTTTTGTGGGTCGAAAAGGTGAAGCCAAACCCGGTCTGCGTCTGTCGCATAAACACCAAACGAAAAAACTCCGCGCTCGTGAGTCACTCCCAATGTGAACTCTGATGCGTCTTGAGCCGTCATGGACGCATGAGCCTTAGGTATGCAGCCGCAGCTTCGTCCCAAGTAAAGTCGGTCTGCATTGCATTTTTCTGCATTTCGAGAAAACGGGCTTTGTCTGCTCGAATCATCGACAACGCGGACTCGATTGTTTTGAGAAATGCGTCTGCCTTTGCGCTGCTCTCGTCTCCTGTGAAAAGAAATCCGTCCTTTTTATCGTGGATGGTGTCGATGAGGCCGCCGACCTCCGACGCGACGGGAAGAGAACCGTAACGCATCGCTTTCATTTGACTCGTGCCGCATGGTTCAAACTCCGACGGCATGAGCATGAGCTCGGAAGACGCATACAGATGCTTTTCGAGGTTGTCGTCGAAGCCTCCGAAAAGAAGAAAATGCGGCGCGTCGTGGATTTCTGCGGCAAGTTGGGACACGAGATCCCCTTTACCTAAAAAAATGCAGTGGATGTCCATGGCCTTGAGGTGGTCAAGAACACTCCTGCCGCCCACCTCGGTGAAGAAGAGCCGGATCTTTTGGCTCGTCAAGCGCGTCACCGCAACCAAGAGAGGCTTATTGAGAAACGCCTCTTCAGAAATATGCTTCCATTTTTCACGTAGCTGAGCTTCAGTCCCGCCAACAAAGGAACCGGTGCGCACCATCTCCTCGATCGTTGTATTCATCTTTTCCCACAGCATCTTTCGATTTTGCAGCATGCCTTCGCTTCGTTTTTCGGCAGTATAAGAAATCTCTAACGCCGCCGGATCATAGTATTCGGTGTCGATGCCGTTTGTGATTCCCGTGAGTTTATTCGCAGCCAAGAGTTTTGCAAAATCGGCTTCGAGACCTCGGCCCCCTAAGAAATCTCTCGCGATATCGTCTTTGAGGCAAATCTCTTTTGCATAAGAAGGAGAGACTGTTGTGACGCGGTCGACCGAGTGGAGAGCTGCACGCATCGGGTTGATGCAAGCGATGTCTGCGTGGGGATCGAGATACGGCGCAAAGAGGTTTGCTTCTAAGTGAGCCAAGTCTCCATACCAATCGAGGAAACCTTGCAGAGCCCCCCATGCTGCGAACGGTCTCGTGCCTTGGTATTCCAAATTATGCACCGTGAAAAGGCGAAAGGTGTCTTCAAGTGCTGCATACGTCGGATGGATTTTAAGAAGAAGCGGAATAAGTCCCGTGTGCCAATCGTGGCAGTGGATTGCATCGATAACTTCTGTTTTGCTGAGACGCAGGAGAAGATCACACGCCGCACGCGAGAAAAAAGCGAAGCGCTTTGCGTCGTCTTCAAAATATCCTCTGCCGAGTTTGCCGCTGTCGATGTAGACGTCGGAATACTCCCCGCGAAAAAAACGGTCGCTGTGGATGAGAAATACGCGGATGCCAAAATGGGTTGTCTCGAACACAGAAACAGAATTCGTTTCGCCGCCATAGTAAGTCTCCAGCGTGAACGCGAGTTTTACCTCGTGCCGAATTTCCGCGTAGTATGGAAGAACGAGTGTCGTCTTGTGTCCCTTCTTTCGGAACGCATCGCAAAGTCCCCAAATGACGCTACCGAGTCCGCCGCGTTGAGCAATCCCCGAACATTCGCTGCTTATTTCAAAAAGATTCATGTTTTCACTCTCCTAAACTCTACTCCAACTTAAATTGCAAAGCCATATCGAGAGGGTCGGCTCTATGGAGAGTCACTTTCAGCTTATCGCCCAAGGTGAGACTCTTCTGCATCTTGCCCACGAACACGGTAAAATCATCGATGACGCGTATTTCACCTCGCTTGTCGACGTCTGTAGCGAGAATTTCACCCTCGACCGGAAAATCGGAAAGCTGCACAAAGATCTTGTCGGGATTAAAAGAACTCAACCACGCAGAAAACGTCTCACCTACTCTACTCGAAAACGCCCTAACCGCCAAAAGCTTTTTATCGGAACGCTCCGCTTCAAACGCAATGCGTTCCAACCGTGAAGCTTCCCGCGCATTCCAGTCTAAATCCGCAGCAGAAAACAAAAACTTCTTCTTCTGCAAGTAAGCACCTAATTGAAGGTGCGTCACCAAATCAGCGATGCGGCGGATGGGCGATGTGAAGTGCGCATACTCTTCAAAAGCCAGACCCCAATGCCCCTTCGCTTCGGGCGAGTAGCTTGCCTGCATGAAAGAGCGCAAGAGGAGAATTTGAAAGATGTCGCGGTTTGGTTTGAGTTGTGGATTTTCCAGAACGCGCGCAATCATTTTCTGCTCTGTTCCTGCGATCTTGAGACGGCCGACATATTTGGCCAGATAGCGGTTGAGCTTGTCGAGTTTTTCCAAAGCCATGCTCTCGTGGTTACGGTGCAAAATCGGGATGTGGTTCTTGAGAGCAAAATGAGCAATCGCTTGGTTTGCGCTCAGCATGCACTCTTCGATGAGCCTGTGGGAAAAAAGTCGCTCTTGCTTTTTGAGGGCGACAAATTTTCCATTCTTATCATAAACCGCTTTTTCTTCAGCGATATTCAAATCGATGCGGCCCGCTTTTTCGCGCAGCTCAATCAAGCGCTCGGCCAAGAGACGCGCGTCATTCAGAGCACTCTTCTTTTTCTGAAGATCTTTCTCTGCCTGCGTGTACGTGAAGCGTTTATCAATATGGATTACCGATTTGAAGATTTTGTAATCGAGCATTTTCCCGGTGCTGTCAAATTCCATGCGGACAGAAAATGCGAGACGGTCGGTTTTAGGTTTCAAGCTACAGAACTCGTTTGAAAGTATCTCGGGGAGCATGGGAATTACGCTCCCTGCTAAGTAATAACTATTCCCGCGCCGCAACGCTTCGTCGAAGAGCGGCTCGCCGGGTTTTACAAAAAAGCTCACATCGGCAATGTGGACATCGAGCTCAAAACCCTTCTTTGTCTTTTGGCAAGAGACGGCATCGTCAAAATCTTTCGCGTCTTCGCCGTCGATTGTGAAAACAAAGCGGTCTTTAACTTTGACGCGCTTCCCTGTCTTCATCTCTTTTTTGACCTCTGCCGCAAGTATCTTCTTGAGTGGAACTAACGCAGATTCAAATTCGCCCGGCAGCATGTAGCGCAAACGGAGACGCTCTAAATCCCCCGTGCGGTCTTGGCGCACTTCTCGCTTCGATATTTCAAAGACGAAAGCCTGCGTTCGACTGTACCCTTTCCTGTCGGGATTTGCCGCAGAAAAAGAAAACTCCTTCAAATAGGTTGTGCTCTCTTGGCTGCGAAGAATATAGTGGGAGTCACCCTTCTTATAGATACCTTTGAGCAGAACCAACGGGCGGTCGGGTAAATCGACAAGCTCTGCAAGCATCAACGAAGCGCTCTGGCTCGCCGTCTTCGCAGGGCCGACTATGCGCGCAAAATACTCCGACGAAAAAGGCGATTCAATGGAAACGACGCGTGCGACAAAGCGGCCACGATTGAACCCGGTGAGTTGAACCTTCACTCTGTCGCGGTGGAGCGCACCTTGTCTGTCGTTCAAAGGAACAATCGCCTCGCACCTTGCGTTCATCGCCACAAACGCCACGCCGGACTTTGCGACACTCAACGTACCAGTGAAATTATTCACAAGGCGGACTACTCCCTTTTCTTGCGAGAGCGCGCCGGATTTTTTTAGAATCTCTAAAGCCGCCGCTTTTTCTTCAGCGTCATTTGTTAAAGGCTCAGCGTGTATCTTTTTTCCCTTTTTTTTCTTTTGTGTTTTGTTTTTCTCGACGCTTCTTGTATCTTTTGTCGCCAATGCCGTCAAACGCGTATCGTTTGATTTGAATGCGTGAAAGATTAACTTATCGAGAATTGTTTCTAATTTTCTATCCATATTTTCCTGTACTACGCTTGAAATGCAACTCATGCCCATAAAGAGGTTCGAGCGCAGAATGCAACGTCTGTTCTGAGCGATGCAGCTTGCGGCAATCGAGATGCTCCAAATTTTTCGCTGCGGGTTCAAAAAAAACGCGCTGCCATTGCGGTGGGTATTGTGAATCCTGTTTTTCGATTTTCGGCTGCCAACTTTCTATGTAATAAGAGACATCCCCTTCGAGAGTCACGGCTTCTTCTACGCTCACTGCAAGCGATCGACGCTCTGGCGCAAAGCGTTCTGCGTAAAAGAGCTTCGCGTTCGTGCGCATGAGAAGCCAACGGTCTTGTGGAAGGCGAAAAATTTGATGCCACAATTCAGAAGAAAAGAAAGTTCGGCAGGGAATATTCTGAAGCATCGTCAACATGCGGATGTACGCAAACGAGGAACGAAGCCCTACAAATGAACCGGGACCGGCACCCAACCAAACCTCTTCTAAGTCCTTAAGGTCTGGAAACAGAGTATCAATACCTCTATCGATTGAGTCTTCGCCTGCTATCGCGGGCTTATTGACAAAAAATTTCTGTGCGCTCTTGTCTATCCGTGCAAACACGCTCGCAGACGTTGCGGTATCTAACAAGAGAATCGGCATTAAACAGAACTCCACCAATCTATTCTTCGCGCACCATTCTCTTCGCGCTTTATTTCCAGAGCCGCAATGCGTTCAAAAGAATGAAAGATGTAAGACGGCACCTTTTCAGGCCACTCGACAAAGACAACCGTATTCGAATAATCTTCATCGACTGGCAAGAGATCCAACGCATCGTCGCTTTCTTTCAGACGAAAAAAATCCAAGTGGAGCACTCGAAAATTTTTCGTCTCGTATTCATTACGCATGGCAAAGCTCGGAGAATTGGCACCTTCGACCTGCCAACGCGACAAGAGAGCCGCGATGAGCGTTGTTTTCCCCGCACCCAAATTTCCACTTACCCGAACGCACAAGGGGGGGGCGAGGAGTGGCTCTAAGACATCGAGCACTTGCTCTAAGCTTTCGAGAGTCGGCACTTGGAATGAAAGAGAGGGAGGCACAAAAATCAAGATTTCAAGAGTAACTATTCAAGGCTGCACACCAAGACAGGGTGGAAAGTAAAAAGTGCTTCTCGTCAGAACTCAGCAAAACCAGCCTACTTTAGAGATAGCTATGGAAATCCGCATCGGTCAGCGCCAAACCCGCCAACGGGCCATGGTACATACCCTTCTCATGAACTCGAATCGGCCCCTCACCATTGCCAACTTAGTCGAACTTGCCGCAAAACATAAAGTGAAAATCGGCCAAGCGACCGTCTACCGCACGGTGAACGCACTCCTCGATGCCAAAGAAATCCGTATCGTCAAAATGCCAAACGGCGAAGCGCTCTATGAAAAGGCGGAGCTACACCACCACCACCACTTCAAGTGTACAGACTGCGGAAAGGTTTACGATTTGCCCGGCTGCCCGAAAAAAGACCTGCAAGCATTCTTGCCACCTCGGTTCATTTTACAGGAACACGAATTTACGTTTTATGGAATCTGTGCCGATTGCGCCTAATGGTGCGCGCACGCTCTATGCCGCGAGTGCAGCAAGAGATTGCGTGTGTGTGCAGCAATGAGCAAAAGAGAACCGACCAGCGACGCATAGTGGATTGTGTTGGGGCGCAGATTCTCTTCCCAGAGTTCACCGACGAACAGAAAAAAAATCCCTAAAACGCCAACAATTACAACACCATAAGAACGGTGTGCTTTGAAACTGTGGTAGAAAGCAAACGACGCTGCAAGGGCGATGATGGGCAGAACCAGTGTGTGGAATCCCAAAACCCACGGCGCAGAAGCTTGAAAACCGATGAGTACCGTCGAGGCGACGGGAAGAACCAAGCAATCGACGAGGCAAAGTCCTGATGAAAAGACACCGAGTCTATCCCACAAAGCGGTCAGAAAGCGGGGGGGATTTGCGTGCTGTGTTTTCAAGTCTTATTGATAATGCAATATCATTATACAGAGTGTAAAGAAGATTCGTGAAAGGGCGCTCTGGGCGAAGGCGCATAGTTAGTCGCCGACTGTGGTATGGATCCCGAAATACGCAAGTTTTTTGCACGAAAACCGATTTTTTGTAATAGTTAGTCATGAGCGTGAGCCTACCCGAGGCCGAAGCCGGGTTCTGGCGGAAAAACCGTTGCGAAATCATGCAATTTTCGGAGTGGAAAAAACCGTCCCGGCGAGCCATCCGCCGCTTCTTTTCGATTAACTATTCGGTATCACTTTTTGGGCGGTAGAAAACCCCGGCGACCCGCCACCCACAGAATCCTTCCTACCGGCGTAGCCCTACCCCAACTCTTCGCCCAAGATTTTATTCGCGATCTGCGGATTCACCTTCCCGCGTGTCTTCTTCATAATCTCGCCTTGCAAATGCTTGAGTGCCCTCTCTTTCCCATCACGAAAGTCATCCACCGACGTAGGGTGCTCGGCCATAACAGAGCGCACAATTTCACGAATAGCGCCTTCATCGCTGATTTGAGCCATGCCCTTGGCCTCGACAATGGCTTTCGCATTTTTTCCCGACGCAACCATCTCTGCAAAAACCTCTTTCGCAATTTTGCTCGAAATGACACCCGAGTCGATGAGGTGGATTAACTCCGCCAAATTCGTCGGCGCAAAGAGAGTCTCGATGGGTTTGTGCTGCTCTTTGACGACGGCAAGCATTTCAACCATCACCCAATTCGACGCTTTTTTTGCAGGCGCCCCTGCGCGGAGCGCATCTTCAAAATAGAGCGCGGTATTTCTATCAGCGGTCAAGACTTCGGCGTCGTATTCAGGCAGACCGAACTCTTCGACATACCGTGCGCGCTTTTCATGCGCAAGCTCCGGCAGATCTCTCTTGATGTTTTCAATTTCTTCTTTCTTCAGAATGAGAGGCACGAGGTCGGGGTCTGGAAAATAGCGGTAGTCGTGCGCTTCTTCTTTGCTCCGCATCGACGCCGTTGTGTCACGCGCTGCATTATAGAGTCTTGTCTCCTGCAAGACCTTTCCGCCGGACTCGATGAGTTCCGCCTGACGTTCAATTTCATATTCAATCGCCGCTTTTACAGACTTGAAGGAATTCAAGTTTTTGATTTCCACCCGTGTTCCTAAAGTGGAAGTCCCATCGCGTCTGACGCTGACGTTCGCATCGACGCGCAGGCTCCCCTGCTCCATATTGCAGTCGGAGACATCGATGTATTCCAAGATTTTTTTGAGTTCGGTTAAGTATGCGACCGCTTCGTCGGAGCTATCGATTTCGGGTTCGGAGACGATTTCGATGAGCGGAGTTCCCGCACGGTTGAGGTCGACATAACTTTCGTGAACTTGCGCATCTTCGGAGTGCATGAGCTTGCCTGCATCTTCTTCGATATGGATGCGGGTAATGCCCACCGTTTTTTTCTTTTTGTCGACATCGATTTCAATTTTGCCGTTCGTGCAGTAGGGTTCATAGAATTGCGTGATTTGATAACCTTTGGGAAGGTCTGGATAGAAATAATTTTTTCTATCAAATTTGCTGCGCTCGTGTATTACTCCCCCCACCGCGAGGCCAGCTCTCACCGCCTTCTTAACCGCTTCGCGGTTAAGAACCGGCAGGGCTCCCGGCAACCCCAAGCAGACCGTTTGCACTTGCGTGTTGGCGTCAGCACCAAACGACGTGGCGGCGGGCGAAAAGAGTTTGCTTTGCGTGTTGAGTTGGCAATGGACTTCGAGACCGATTGTGGGGATGAATTTCATGGTTCAAATTTCCATTGTGAGACAGGGTGTCATGTCCAAGAGTTTAGGCTTAGAAGTCGCGGGTACGAGTTTTTCTATAGATTCGTTCTCTACAGTATCGGTGACTCTTAGGGACGGTGGCTAGCCATAAACTCTAAGGCCGCAGTTGTCAATAAACCCGATCTAGTCTCGCCGTGTTGCTTTGCATAGAA
The DNA here is from genome assembly GCA_963205035.1 of Spirochaetota bacterium. Taxonomy (GTDB): domain Bacteria; phylum Spirochaetota; class Leptospiria; order Turneriellales; family Turneriellaceae; genus Turneriella. The sequence goes on along the minus strand of CAUJII010000098.1, from coordinate 13,131 downwards.
ATCAATTTGACGCAGAATGTTTTCCGGGACGGTGACGTTAATGCGTTTTGCTTTTCTTGATAAATCAGAAAGGTCTACTGAAACTAAGGCCCAAACGCCGCCTGAGTATTCTTTTCTGTTTCTTAGGCCTTCCATATTCGTTGGCATAGGGACAGATTCCTTGTCTTTGATTAAGCCTTCGATATGGCACAAAATGGCTTCTTTGGCATTCTCTATGGCAATTTCCGAAGTCTCGCCAGCGGAAAAACAGCCTGGCAAATCTGGGACGGTAACACCATAATCACTGTCTTTGTCTTTGTGAAGTACGATTGGATAATTCATTATCTTAACCCCGCTTGTTTTAGTATGCTTTTCACCGTGCCGATTGGCAGGTCTTTTTTCGGATGCGGCACCATAACCTTACCTGCTTTCGTAGGATGCTTAAACTGATGGTGGCTGCCCCGCGCATTATGCAACACCCAACCGTCAGCTCTGAGCCTCGCTATTATGTCAGCACTTTTCAATCATGTGTATAATACACATAATACTTCTTGATGTCAAGAGAAATCCCATTGTTCGGCAGGCCTAAACTCTCTATAAATCGCATGACACCCTAATCGGCTGTTTAACCATTACCCATGGCTCTCGTAAAAAGCTCACAAGAAATTACCAATTCGACCATTGGCCCCAACTCCTACTTTACCGGACGTTTTTTCATCAACGGCTCGCTAAAAATCGACGGCAAGTTTGAAGGCAAGCAGTTGCAGGCAGACCAGCTCTATATCGGCACCACGGGCAAGGTCAAGACGAGCGTCGCCGCGAATTCTGTCTTCGTCGAAGGCGTCATCATCGGTAACATCGCCGCGAAAAGTCGAGTCATGCTCTTACCAACAGCAAAGATTTTTGGCGATATTAAAACTCCCGAGCTCATTATCCAAAACGGAGTGATTCTCGAAGGGCGTTGCGTCATTGCAAACGACCTCAAGACTTCCGCGAAAGACGTCATCGAGGCGGAATACATTAAAGACAACCTGAACGAAAACTTGCTCTTCCCCAAAAACGCGCGCACCGAAAAAGATAAAATCGAAACGCGTGGTTAATCCCACAGCCGCGCAAAAACACGCCCTGCACCCGATTCTTGTTTCACAGGGAGACGCTGCCGGTGCCGGATGGTTTGCGTTCAAAGAAATCATCGCACAAAAAGCGAAGTATTTCCCAAAACTTACGCGCGACGCGAGCTTCAGACGTATCGTCGTCGTGGGAGACATCTATGAAAACGATGCGCCATTCTTGAGCAAGAATTTTCACGTTGTCGACTTCACCGCGAAGAGCGACGCCCTCGACGCGCTGCTCGCAGACAAAAAAATCCGTAAACCGATATTTTTTGCTCTCAAAAAAAACAAGGCTATCGAACCCGGCAGCGGAAACGCCCTCATCGCACTGCGTTCGTTCCATGCGTTCCAAGCGGCGATGAAGCTCTTCCGTGCACACGGTAATTCGTCTCTCGTCACGCTACCGGTCTCCAAGGAACTCATCATGAAAGCAGGCGTGGACTTCACCGGCCACACGGAAGAGCTTGCACAAGCCTTCAATTCTAAAGTCTTCATGTGTATGTATCACCCGAAGTTTTCTGTCATTCCGCTGACGAACCATATCGCGCTGGCACAGGTGCCGCGTCGTCTCTATGAAGTCTCTTTAGAAAACTTGCTCTTGGCGCTTAGACAATTCACGGCAATCTTTAAACCCAAAAAGCGCATCGCATGGTGTGGACTCAATCCGCACAGCGGCGAAAACGGACGCATCGGTACGGAAGAAGATTTTATTCGACGCGGGGTTGCATTTTTGGAAAAGCAAAGCCTTGCTGTCGACGGCCCGCTTTCTGCCGACGGCGTATTTACAAAGCGCACTCTGGCTGAATACTCGCTCGTTCTGGCTAACTACCACGACCAAGGACTCATCCCTTTTAAGGCCTTAGTCGGCATGAATGGGGTGAACGCCACGTTGGGATTACCCCGTCTGCGCGTTTCTCCCGACCACGGGACGGCGTTTCACCAAACCGCACTAAAACAAGTAGACACCACAGGAGTTCTCGCAAGTCTGAATTTCGCACTGCGTTACGCACAACCATGGCAACAGGTATCAGCACAGGTTTAGCCTTAGCCGCGCTCTCAATGCTCCTTGTCACGTTTCGACAAGGGGTTCAGTTTTATCAGAAACTTTTAGGCTGGCTCACAGTGCTCGTTCTTTGCTGGTTTTATCGCACAGAACTCACCTTTTCATACGGCCAAATTCTCAGTGGGAATTATAAACTCTTTATCAATGAGTTCGTGAGCCTCGTGCAAATTGCACTTCCCATCGTGCTATTCTTTGCATTGAGTGTTGCCTTCTTCGTCCAATCAGCAATCGATAGCGCGCGCATTCTTTTGTGGGTCTTTATCTTGTTTGCAATTACGACGATTGCGAAAGTTGTCTATTTATTATGAGCCCAAGATTTCATTATTCCAGCGCATCGCATAGCGGTCTGTCATGCCTGCGATAAAATCTGCAACGACGCGCTCTTTGCCATAACTCTCAATACGTGCAAAGTACTCCTCCGGGAGCATGCGGGGTTCCTGAGAAACAAAATCAAAGATGCGCGATACAATGTGCGCCGCGCGCTCATTCATCTTTACCACTTCGGCATGGCGATAAAGGTTGTGAAAGAGAAAAACCTTGAGTTCTTTAACGCGCTCTTCCATGCCGGATGAATAGTTAATGAGGGGGGGCTTATCTAAATTACCGGTATGTTCTAATAATTCCGGCAGCGATTTTAATCCCGCGTTTTCCAGATTGCCACGAGAGTGCTCGATGAGGTCTGAAACCATACCGTTAATCAGCGCTCGGATGGTCGAGCGCACCAAAATTTTCTGCGAAGAGTTAGGGTACTGCTTCTCTGTCTTTTGAAAATACTCTTTCCACAGATCGTTTTTTTCCAACTGTGAAAGAGAAAGGTAACCGCTCTCAATACCATCGTCTATGTCATGGCTGTTGTATGCAATTTCGTCGCAAATATCGACAAGGAGAGCTTCGAGAAAATGCCCTTGCTTCGGCTCAGTCCTCGTTTCGTCTGGAAATCCCACCGGCTGGCTCGCATGCTTCTGCAAACTTCTAAGCGTCGCGCGCGTGAGATTGAGCCCATTAAATTGCGGGTAGTGCTCTTCGATGAGAGTCACCACGCGGATTGTTTGTTCGTTGTGGTCAAACCCCCCGTACTGCTTCATTTTGTCATGGAGCGCCCTCTCTCCCGCATGACCAAACGGGGGATGTCCCAAGTCATGCGCAAGTGCCACAGTCTCGGTCAAGTCTTCGTTAATCTGAAGAGCTCTCGCGACGGTGCGGGCAACCTGAGCCACCTCGATCGAATGCGTTAGCCGTGTGCGGAAATTGTCACCCCAATGATTAACAAAAACTTGCGTTTTATATTCCAAACGCCGAAACGCCTTCGAGTGGATGACGCGGTCGCGGTCGCGTTGAAACGCGGTGCGCGCCTCATGTGCTTCTTCTTTGTAAACCCGTTCCTCTGCCCAAGCTCCGTTGGACGCTAGAGAAAATTCGTTGGCAAAGGCCATGTTTTATTATCGACGCCAAAGTAGGCAAGCTGGATTTTTTGGGCGTTTATCCTTCTTTCAGCTAAAATAGAAACTATGCAGCAAGCAAACTTCATGAGCTTAGTAAAAAACCTCAAAATTAAAGATGGCGTTGCAGACACAGAAGCCGCATCGAAGCTTTGGCGTGCGGCACTTAACCTCCCGTTTTGGTATGTTCTCATGACCGAGCGCACAGCGGCTGAAAAGAAGCCGGGTGCGCAACGCATCGGCGAAAAAAATTGGTTTCTCGCATTCACCGATCTCGAAAAACTCACGAGTTATGCAACGCGCAACAAGAACCTCGATAAAGAGGGCAATCCACAGTATCTAAAGCTGCCGCCCGCAGACGTCGTTAAACTTGCGGAGCGCTTCGAGTCTACAAATATCTTCGGTTTCCGCTTCGACGAAGGGATGGACCATGGCTGGTTTATTCCCCTTGCCGATTTAATTGAGATTCCATATTATTTGCAGCGAACGGGTGCGGGATAAGCCTTGACGGTGCGTAAATCTCTTGAATCGCTGCGCGACTATGAAAAAAATCATGACGATGGGGTTAGCGCTCCTCTTCACCCTCTCTTTCGGACTCACGACTTCGGTCGCTGCGTCGCCCTGCCAAGGGCTTAGCCAAGGCGAATGTAAATCGAACGATATTTGCGTTTGGGTAGACGGCAAAAAGGTCAAATCGTATTGCCGAGCTAAACCCGGCCATGGCGACGACGCAGGCGGCAAGAAGAAAACAAGAAAAGAAAAGAAATCCAAGAAAGATAAAGTCGAAGAGTCTACCCCGTCTGACGACAGCGCAGCGGATACAAAAGTAGATAAGAAAGACAAAAAGAAAAAGAAGAAAGATAAGAAGGATAAAAAAGACAAGAAAGACAAAAAAGATAAGAAAAAGAAAAAATCTAAGAAAGATAAAGAAGACTAACTTAACTTTTGCTTTGGTGTTGTTTCAAAAATCAGCACCATAGCGATGGTTGTCTAATAAGCCGCTCACTGCGTGTTTTTGCGCATGGCGGCCTTTTTATATACCGCAAAGAAATTTGAATTCTCTTAAAACAAAACTTTTCTAAGACTTTGGATATCCCCGCAAACAGCGAGCGGGTTTAATTCCAAAAGTTCACCCTCGGTGAAGGCACCATGGCTTAAACCGACAATCGCCACCTGCGCGTTGATTCCCATTTTAAGATCGTGAACTGTATCGCCCACCATGACAGCATCGGTGCGTGCCATCCCTGAGTCCTGCAAAATTTCATTCACCATCTGCGGGTGTGGCTTGGCTTCACACTCCTCTGGAGTGCGCGAATGTGAAACAAATTCCTTGAGCCCCGTTTCCAGAAGGGAGCGATCGATCCCCGAGCGGCTCTTAGCGGTGGCAACGGCAACCACCACCCCCGCACGGTAGAGATCGCGTATTAAGTCATAAGCGCCATCGTAGAGACTGATTTCTTTCTCACCGCGATCGTAATGGCGGCGGTAGGCTAGGTGGAATCTTTTTAGAAACGCATCGTCGACTTTGTCGTTCGGAAAAAGAATGTCTAAAGACGCCTTGAGTCCCAACCCAATGGTGCTACGAGCGACGTCGGCTTTTATGGGATACCCCGTAGCCTCCCCTGCTGCAACAATCGAGCTTTCTATAAGGTCGATTGAACGAAAGAGCGTGCCGTCCCAATCGAAAATAGCGAGACCGAATCGAGGCTGTGTTGCCACCTATTCTTCGTCGCCGTCGTCGGGCAATTCGTAATCATCGTAAGCATAACCGTCTTCGCCGGGGTCTTCTTGGCCCACGTATTGGATCGGGATGATTTTATCGAGCATGACGACATCGAACGAACTCTTGAGTTCTGGATTTGCGTTGATGACGTTCAGTCTGCCGTCGGTGCGCACGAGGATGCTTTGGAGTTCGACAAATTTGGCAATCAGTTCTGAATTTGCAGAGTTCAATTTTGCCAAGTCGATTTCGAGCAGAAGGTTAGGAACCTTCGCAATTTCAAGCTCGCTCACGACACGGTCGAGATGCCGTATCATGTTGATGAGTCCTAATTTGTTGTCTTGATCTTCAATGACGACGAGCCATTTACTTTCACTTTTGTTGACTTGCATAATTTTTCTTAGCGGTGCAGAGATTTTTTTTAAGCTGCCGCGTCGAACGGAAAATGTATTTTTGGTCATGGCCTCGATATAAAAATGCCAATTTCATTGGCATTTTCACTCGGCCAGCGAAGTGAAATTGTATCGCAAGCCACTGGCTCTTCGCTTCAGAGTTTAGCTTTAGAACTCATCACAGTCCTGTGCCCGGACAAAAAATGTAATAACTATTACAAGCTCCGGAAACTTTCAGCGTTTTTGTGGCAGTAAATACAAAACTCGCACTTTTTTTGTGATTTTGGAAAAAAAAGTTTAAATTTTGTGAGAAAAAAACACGGTTTCTGGGTATTTAATATATAGAGGGGGAATATTCATGGAATACCATCAGACATCGGTTTCGCTGCGCGAGAAATCGTACCGGCGACTCAAAGCCGCGCAACTCATTTTCGCCCGGCATGGGATTCACTGGGGCGAGGGCGAAATTATTTCGCGGCTCTGTAAAGAGTCCGTGTTACGCTGGCGGTCTAGCGGTCCTTGGACTGTGTCCGCCCGGCGGTACAATATCCAGACTGACGAGATTAAATACGTCATCAGGCCGTGGAGGGTCGATAAGAACTTGTACGGCGTGCTTTGGCAGCGGACGATTCATTCGGGCGAGTCGGTGTCGCGGTTCGTCGACTTCGCGATTCGGGTGTTCATGCCGCGATTTGTCGAGATGTATCTGCACTCGCCCCGGCGCGGATCGGCGTACTCTGCGCGGAATCATCATTTTTGGGCAGCGCGGTATGCCCGGCGCAAGAGTTTTCCGGACTATTTTATTAACTACCAAAAAGTCACCGAAAAAAATGAGAACGGCGGGCTCGAAACGGCTCGGAAGGCGGTTCTCATCGCGAAAAAAGGCCTGTCGTACGCTGAATACATCCACTGCTTGCGAACGTGCATATAAGCTACGCCTACGCCGCCAGCGTCGAGGATGTCCAAGAAGTCGGTTACCATGACCGTCGCTTGCGCCGAGCATAGTTCCGACCAGGATGCTGTCCGCTTCGGCAGCGACTTTCCGGACAGTTCCGAAGGAAATTGGATTGATTACCTCTCGGGCAGCACGAAAAAAATAGTCTTTGTACATCGCTTACGCGAGCTCTAAGCCCAAACTCTCGATTGTCGGTCTATCTAAATTTCAAAAAATGGAAATCAATTCTGGCGCCCTAAATGCCGATAATTAAAGAAGTTACCCGTTAAAAACCACCATGAAAAATAATTTATCCTTTGCCTTTGTCTTGGCGTTTGTCTCGCTCTATAGCAGCATGACGTGTAGCCGCGTCACTGCGGTGGCCGCGTCGCCGATTGTAATCACGCGCTCAGAGAAAGTAGCTCCAACAAACTCGGCCTCGCAATTCGCAAACGCTGCCCCATCGCAACCGGCGAGCGAGAGTACACTTCCGGCAAGACCTACCCCACCTGCTCTCGTGAAGTCAAGCCAGGATAGATACCACAACTCGGCGTCGAGAGTCATCGCATTCTTAAACAAGCTGCGTACGTATGAACTCTCTTGGGCTTTAATGCCGGTTCCGCGCCCCCATTTCATCAAAGGGATTTACCTCACTAACGGAACGGCAATTTCAACGAAGACCCTCACGCACTTCGTCAACGCGAGCAAAAAGCATGGTATCAACACCCTCGTCATCGATGCGCAGGGAAAAAACCTTACCGCAGCGCAGATGTCTCTCATCAAATCAAACGGCCTCTATCCCGTTGCGCGCATTGTCTGTTTCGATTTAGGCCTCAAGGAAAAATACCCGGACAAGCGCCACGTCGACGAGATTATGGCGGCAATTCAGGTAGCTGCCAAGACGGGTTTTAGAGAAATCCAACTCGATTACATCCGGTATGCCGATTCGAGGGCCATGCAACGGCTTCCCCTCGCGTTCAAATATGAACAGATCGGAAAAATTCTCGCACGCGCTCGCACTCTCACCGACTCTTTGGGTGTCGAGTTAGGTGCCGATGTTTTTGGCCGTATTACTCTGAACCAAAACGACCAAATCGGGCAACGCCTCGAACTTTTTGGCGAACACGTCCATAGCCTTTACCCGATGGTCTATCCTTCGCACTACTACGGCGACCCGGAAAAAATTGCAAATCCTTATGGCACCGTGAAAGAAGGCGTCAAGAACTCGATCGAGCGGATTCCCAAAACCCGCATCGTGCCGTACATTCAAGGCTTTGGAATGAAAATTAAGCAGGCGCGCCTCACTCTACCCGAATATGTGTTGAAGCAACTCTATGCGGTCGACGATGCAGACGGCAACGGATATGTCGTATGGAATGCACGCAACGATTATTCTGCGACATGGAAGGCTTTGCGCGAATACGACAAGCACGCAGCGCAGCGTAAGAAAGCGCGACAAATCGCACAGAATAAAGCGGCAGAAAAATAGATGCCCTCTCCCGGCGCACGGGAATCCATAGCCCAACACGGCATTCTTTATTCGGTGGCGCTCCCCATCGGCATGCCGCAAGACTTGACCGAGCGCGCGCGTGACGTGCTCACCCAAGTCGACTTCATTGCGTGCGAGGACACACGCAAATTCTTAGATCTCTGCCGCCGCGCATCGCTCGCGACCGAAGCGCGGCTTCTGGTCCACAAACCCTTTGGCGAAGCGGCCAGCGCTGAGGGCCTCCTAAAACTCTTGGAAGCCGGGCAATGCGGCGCTTTGGTAACAGACGCTGGAACGCCACGCCTCTCCGACCCGGGTTCGCATATCTTGCGCCTCTGCTTTGAAAAAAACGTCCGTGTGGTACCTATACCCGGCCCCTCTGCGCTCACAGCTCTTTTGAGCGTCACTCCGTTTTCTGTCGACCCTTTCGTATTTTTGGGATTCCTCTCCCCTAAGTCGGGCCGCAGACAGAACGAGCTCAAGCGCTATCTCGACTTTGACGGAGCCATCGCACTGTACGAATCGGTTCACAGAATTGAGAAGTGTCTCGCCGACATTGCACTACTTTTTCCAACGGCTCAAATTCTCGTCGGGCGCGAGATGACCAAGACGTATGAAGAGTTCTTCTTAGGATCGGTGGAAAATGCGCTCCTCTGGGCCAAGGGCAAGCAAGGCGAATTCGCGCTTATCTTTCGGAAGGCTTAGCGTTACGGAACAAGAGCAACTGCCGCTTGAGACCAAGGATCTTCTTCACGCTCGATGCGGCTTCTTAACCCCACATACTGCCCCGAAGTTAATGCCAGCGATGTAAAGTTACAGAGCGTTCCGCCAGACGCCGAGGGCCCCACTTGAATTGTCACCCGCGTCTGATAGTTGGTCTGCCCGCTCAAAGAGCAAAATGCCGCCGCTGCCGTAATATCGTTTGCCGGGGGTGCTCCCACAGCGCTGGCACTCACACCGACAAAAACGCCATAGCCGACAAACCCTCCTTCGCGGTTATCGGAATAGAATGAAAGTTCATAAGTCGACCCAGCTATTTGTGTCACGGTTAAGTCGACCGGTGGGTTGATATATTCGAGCGTATCGCGTGCCATCTGCACGCAGGAAATCGGGGCGAGGATAAATACCACGGAGAGCAAGTGGGCGAGAGCGCGCATAGTTACTCGCGAAGGGTCGGAATATCGTTTGAAAAATCGCGTGCGCATCGCATGGAAAAGGTTGTTTTTTCATTGCCGCAGACAATCAAAAAATAAGAAAAACAACGCATGCGAATTCTTCTCTTAGGTTCCGGCGGCCGCGAGCACGCACTCTATCTCAAACTGCGCGAGTCTCCTTTGGCAGAAAAGATTTTTGTCTGGCCGGGGAACGCTCTTATAGCGCGAGAAGACAGAGTGAACGCTCCGGCTGTCGTCGATAATTTTTCGGCCTTGGAAGCCTTTATCGAGCGCGAAAAAATTGGACTAACTATTGTGGGTAACGAAGCGCCGCTCGTCCACGGAGTAAGAGACGCTCTCAAAGCTAAATTCCCTGGGCATTATGTCTTTGGCCCTGACAAGAGAGGCGCGCAACTTGAAGGATCCAAAGTTTTTTCCGACGCTTTCATGCGCGAGGCGAAGATCCCGCACGGCGAGAGTGCGGTCGCCCGGTCTCTGGGCGAGGCTCTCGAACTTTTGCCCCAGCAAAGCCTGCCTTTGGTCATCAAAGCCGACGGTCTCGCAGCGGGGAAAGGCGTGAGCATCCACCACGACATTGAAGGCGCAAAAGAGAAACTCGAAGAAATTTTTATCGCTCGTACATTCGGCGAATCGGGAAGCCGTGTACTTCTTCAAAAATTCCTCAAAGGGCAAGAAGCCTCGCTTTTCGCATTAGTCGACGGGAAGGATGCTCTGCTACTTCCGACGGCACAGGACTACAAACGCGCACTCGACAACGACGCGGGCGAAAACACTGGCGGTATGGGAGCCTATGCTCCCTCGACGGATTTAACCGATGAACAAAAAGATTTTGTGCGCACACACATTATTCAACCGGTGATCGACCGTTTCGAGTACCGAGGACTCCTCTATGTCGGACTTATGATTCAATCGGAGGCAAAAGACGGTGTGGCGGTGGTCGAATTTAACTGCCGCTTTGGAGACCCGGAAACACAGTCGATTCTGCCGCTCCTCGAAGGCGATCTTGTCGAATATCTTTTGTGGACAGACAACTTTGACGTAAAATTTCCCATAATGCAATACGGCGAAACTCTGCGCCTACCGCACAGGCGCGGTGCCTGTGTCAACGCAGTCATTGCCGCCAAGGGATATCCGGCGGCGTTTGAGAAGAATATCCCACTATCTTTTCCAGAGAATAAGAATCGAAATTTACAAATTATCGGCGCGGGGATTGAAGAGCGAGACGGTCACCTTATTTCAACCGGCGGGCGCGTTGCCAACATTGTCGCTTATGGAAAAGACGTAGCAGAAGCGCGGCAAATCCTCTATGCGTATTTAGAGGACTTCAAGAACTGCAACGCCAAAACCCGCGAAAAATTTTATTGGCGTTCAGACATCGCGCAAATGCGACAGGCCTAATGCAAACCTTCGGAGAAATTTTTCGTCTAAACGACCCGGCTTACATGCGCTACTTAGCGCGCAAAACGCAGTATGTCGTGACGCGGCATAAGAACGAATTTATTCTCCGCTTTTGGGAGCACCTTGTCTTAGAGCACCACCCGGCAGCCATCTTGCCGGAGCTCAGCGGCACAGAACACCGCACGCTTTGTCTCTTGCTGCAACATTTTTGCCACGACGCAAGAGATTCTGCGAGTGCGCGTTATGCCAAACTCGAAAAGCGAGTGCCTTGGGTTCTCGAACACCCTGAAGGCGGATATTTTATCCCGTATGAAATACTCAAGATGCTGATGTATCGGCACAAGTTACTCCCTCCCCATTTTCTCTTTCACCTCCTCTCTTTCATGCCAGAAAAAGAAATCCACTCTCTGCGTGCGCTACTTGCGCATTCTCACCGTTCGCGCGAAGCGATGGGGCGCGAAGAGTCGCCAAGAGATCAAGCGTTGTCGCTCTACATTTGGACTGCACAGCATAAAGACATGCAAAAAATAAAACTTGCCTCGCGCAACTCGGAGCGGTCAGTATGGCAGCACTTATTAAGAGTCTTTCCAAAGCTGAGCGACGAAATCGCAGAGTGGGAACGCATCATGGTCTATGGCCGCAAGGGGTTCTACCGCGCACTCTCGCTTATACCGGGGGCTGAAATCTTAAAACTCTACGTTACGACGTTGCGTATTGTGCCTCTCTTCGAGCGCTTCGCACGCAAAGAGGCTGTGCATCAACTGACGTACGCCGTCCCGTTGGAGTTCAAGAGCGAGGGCCAAATGCCGCGTTGGAAAATCTCGTGACGCTGACTTAAAGAACGCCGACGCCCACTAACCATTCTCCAAACGGTCTGCGACTGCCCGACGGTTTTGAAACGCCTCGCCGTTTGCCGGGTCGAGTTCTAACGCACGGTTGAAAGCATCGAGCGAGCGGTTGAGCTGCCCTTGTTTATACCATATAATTCCCATAAGAGTAAACGCCTTCGACGCCAAAGGCACAGAGCGCACCTCTTCTGTCACTGCGCGCAGTTCTTCAATAGCCCGCTCTTGCGACTGGATTGTTCCCTCGCGCATCAGAGCGCGCGCCAAGAGAAAACGCGCTTCGTCGGCTTCGGGCTTGAGACCAATCGCCTGCTTCAAGAGAGGATAGACCATCTGTGCGGGCCGGTCGGATGCGAGCATTGCTTCGCTCTGTGCGAGGAGAGTTGTGTATTTAAGCTCGGCGTCTGTCGATTGTTGCGCTTTCTCATAGTATTGAATCGCCGTGTCGTAAGCCTTGCGTTTCATGTATAGATCCCCCAGCATCTGCGATGCGTAGTATGCATCTTCGGCACGGCGGTTGGGGTGATCTGTTAGACGCTTGAGACTCGCTTCAGCTTCGGTGAGTTCTCCCAGGTTGAGATAGAGCTGCGCTTGGCCTTTGAGCACCTTCAGGTTGTCGGGGTTTAGGCGGAGCGCTTCTTTATAGAGCGTCACTGCCTTATGCGCCTGCCCCCCCTGAACATACGCATCGCCCAAGAGGACAAGCGCGTCTTCATTCATCATGTCGAGCTCATACGCTCTCTCTAACGCCTTCTCGGCATTTTTCCAATCGCGCAACGCCGCATAGACCTTACCCAAGTTATACATCGCCTGCGCCTTTTCTCCGGTGCGCGGGCTCGACTCATAAAGCTCTTGAAAAATCTGTATCGCTCCGGCCCACTTGCCCTGCGCTATGAGCATATCCCCCAGTGGAGAGAGACTCGCGGGGTCTTTGGGAGCCTCTGCTAATGCGCGGCGCAGCGCGCTCTCTGCTTTTTCTTTTTGGCCAAGTTCGCTATAAAGTCTTGCGGCATACATATAGGTTTGCGGATTATCGCTCCCAAGCTTAATGGCCTCGTCGAGTTCACGAAGCGCTCGCTCTGCGTTGCCGGTTTGATGCAAGATGAGCGCAAGATTATAGTGATACTTTGCATTCGCGGGAGAAAGCGCTACGGCGCGCTCGAAATAATACTGCGCATTCGGTAAATCCGCTTGCGTCGCGTGGAGCATTCCCAACTGCGTGGCGGCTTTGTATGCAATTTCGCCGGTCGATGCTTGGTTTAGCGCATCTAAAAAGGCAGATTTTGCTTCTGCAAATTTGCCGTATTTTTTTTAGACCATCCCCAAATTGTAATAGGCGAGCGGGTCTTTCGAGGTTTCAATCGCCTGTTTTAGAGTCGCCTCCGCGCCTTTCAAATCTTCATTCTGGTATTGAAGCTGCCCCTTGAGACTTTGCTCTTCGATAAGATCGGGGCGCAAAGACTGCGCCTTCTCGAGAGCGCTTAGAGCTTCTTTATAGAGCGTCACTGCCTTATGCGCCTGCCCCCCCTGAACATACGCATCGCCCAAGAGGACAAGCGCGTCTTCATTCATCATGTCGAGCTCA
>CAUJII010000097.1 GCA_963205035.1 Spirochaetota bacterium | reverse complement strand
ATGCGCGATCTTGTGCCTTTGACAAAAGCATTCACTACGGAATACCTAAAAGCCCTCTTGCGCACCGATTCGCCCGAAAATTTGACTTCGCTCATTGCGCAGCTCCATGCCAAAAATTTGCTCGACCTCGTCCATTTTATGGAAGAAAAAGAAGTCCTACATCTTTTGCAGCGCTATAAAACACAAAAGCTTAAGGGGCTTATCTATCTCATCCACGCCATGAAGATTAAACAACCCAAAAAGCCTACAAAGAAAAAAAGCATCTCTAAGAAAGGCACGAGAAAAAAAGTAAAGAAGGCAGCTTAACATGATCGATTTTGAAGAATTACGCGCACGGTTTAATCTACGCGAGAACAGAATTTGGCTCAACAACTGTGGGATTAGCCTCCCCCCAAAATCTTCTGCCGAAGCCGTGACTCAATACCTCGAAGCGTACAGCATAGACGGTGCCATGCAGACGGTGCGCCCGCATGGCAGCGTTAAACAAAACATCCAGAACCTCTTTGCGAAATTCTTGGGCGGTACGCCGGAGGAATACGCCATCTTAAACAACACCGCTGAAGGGATGACGTTTATCGCCGACGCGCTGCCGCTTAAAGCAGGCGATAAGATACTCCTCGTCGAGCGCGAATACCCGAGTAACGTTTATCCTTATCTGCAACTCAAGAAACGCGGCATCCAAATTGAATTTGTCTCTCCCGGTGAATCGAATGACGTCTTCATTGAAAACATCCGCCGCGCTTTGACTCCACAAGTAAAAGCCATGTCTGTGTCGGCTGTCGATTGGCTCACGGGCAGAAAGTTTGATCTCACACGGATTGGCGAAGCACTCCGCTCGAACAGGACCTTCTTTATCTTAGACGCCGCACAAGGTGCGGGGCATGTCGACATCGACGTCAAGAAACTCGGCGTCGATGCAATGGCTTTTTCGTGCTGGAAGTGGTTCCTTGGCCCCTTAGGATCCGGCGGGCTCTACGTCTCGCACGATTTCTTTGGTAAGCTCGACATCCGAGTCGCTGGCACTTCTTCTGTCGCGAATGACGCCGCGTACTTACCCTACCGCGAGGACTTCAAACAAAACGCTGAGCGGTTCATGCTTTCGACCGCGCCCTATATGAATTGGGTCTTTCTCGAAGCCTCGTTGCAATTTCTCGACGCAGTAGGAATTGAGAACGTCAAGGCGCACAACTTTGAATTGGCAGAAGCGATTGCATCGTTGCTGCGTAGCGAAGGATGGACACTCTTGCGCGATCGTTTTGGTGAGGACAAGACTGCCATAGTCTGCGCCTACAAATCCGGGAATATGAATGAAGTCCACCAGCACTTCACGAAAGAAGGCGTGCAGTGCGCGCTACGCGAAGGATCGCTGCGTTTCTCGCCGCACCTGAATGTGGGTGCTCGCGACTTGGAGCGCTTTGCAGGAATAGTTAATCGGGCGCACTAGTCAAACTGGGTTTAAGTGGGGATTAGTGCTTCGATGGGAGGTGGGTCACCGGGGTTTTCTACACGCCAAAACGTGATGCTTTCCTCGATAAAACCCGCTTCGGGGCTCCACTCCGCTGACTCCATCCAATAGTTAATCGAAAAAAATCGCCGTGCTGCTCTGCGCGACGGTTTTTTCCAAAGTTTGATGAGCCCATAGATGAGAAGCGACACGCTCACCCGCAGGCCCGCCGCCACAAAATGTAGCGAATCGTATTCTGTCGGGGCGAAACGGGTCGTCACAATGCAAAACTTTGTGTCCTGCCGCCGATTGTAAGTCCGTGTCACCGCTCGGCGAATTTTGTGCCGCATCTGAACTTTCAAATAGCGCTCCGAAAAGGACATGATCTCCTTGCGGTGATTGCGCCACAATCCCGCTTCTGCCTCGGGCAGACTCACACTGGTCACCAATGGTCTTTCTTTCATAGTTACTCCTTTGAGCAGGTATTCTGTCGAACTTGAATCCCCCTCTATATATTAAATACCAAGAAAGTGAGTTTTTTTCTCAAGGATTTTGAAAAAAATGACTAAATGTAAAAAAAAATTAGAATTTTCCCACGAATTACCTCAAAACGAGGCGTAGAATAGTTAGTCGGAGAATCTCCACAGAGCTTTCAAGTGGGCCACAGACCGCCAGAAAAGAATAGTTACTCGCGGATTAATACCACAGGGCCTATTTCTTCGGAAACTTCAGCAAATCCGGAAATTCGGCAGCATCGTACCCCTGCTGAGGTGCCACGGGCCCATGGAAATCGCCGCTCGATACCGGTGTGAGCCCCGCGTCGTGGATAAGCGCCAAAGTCGCTTCCATCTTCGACCCCTTGACGTTCAAATACCCATCGACAAAAAGCGAATTGGCGACCAGGAGCGCCATCGCTTGGAGCGTTCGCAAATGCCCTTCCCTCCCCGCAGCCAAGCGGATTTCCGAATCGGGGTTTATTAGACGAAAGACAATCAGCACACGCAAACAGAACTCTGGAGTAAGCTCGGTTGGATAGTTAATCGCATGGCCGGGCACGGGGATAAAAAAATTCACAGGAATCGAAGCCGCCCGGATTTTCTTGAGTGCATACGCCACATCGATGAGATCTTCAATACTTTCCCCCAATCCCACAATAACGCCGGAACAGAGCCCCACCCCTGCTTCTGCCAAGTGCGTGAGCGTTTGTAACCTATCGGTAAAATTATGCGTTGAGCAGATTGCATCGTAGTGCTTGTCGGATGTATTCAAGTTATGGTTATAGCGGTCAAGGCCCGCCTCTGCAAGGACTTGTGCTTTCTCTTTATCGACCGCACCAGCGGAAAGGCATACTTTGAGTTCGAGCTCATTACTAATACGGTGGATGAGCTTAGCCAGGCGTTCGGTCGTGTTCTTCGAAGGGCCTGTACCCGAACTCACCATGCAAAACCTGTATGCGCCCGTTTCCTTCGCCTGCCGTGCATCTTCAAAAATGGCCTCGTCGCTTTTCAAGGGGTATGTCTCAACGCCAGACGCAGAACGGCGTTGCGCACAATATCCGCAATCTTCGGCGCAGTGCCCGTTTTGAATGTTATCCAAAATGTGGATGAGCACATCTTTTCCACAGTAGCGTTCGCGCTCGCGAGCCGCCAGCGAAAAGGCCTCGTGGAGCGGTACCGTCGCGTCGAGAATCGCTTGTGCTTGGCTGCGATCGATGGTCGAAGGCGCCATCGAGTGTTTTTTGGCATAGTTAATCCGCATAGTTAATCCGCATAGTTAGTCAACAGCTCATCGAGCACGTCAAAAACAGCCTCTAACGCCTCTTTTGAAATGTTGTATGGTGGCGTCACGTACAGAACATTTCCCAAAGGCCGCAAGATAACTCCCTGTTTGCGCGCCATTTCGCGAAAATGCAGAGACGCTGAAAATGTATAGCCGGATTTCTCGCTTCGCGGATTGACATCGGCAGCGCTGACGGCGCCCATCGAGCGTGGCGCGGAAATCTTATCGCCATGACGTATTGCGATACTATTCCATAAGGCACGCATGTGGGTTTCTAAATCCATCACGCCCTTAAGCCTATCTTCTTTCTCGAAGAGTTCCAAAGATGCAACCGCAGCGGCGCAGCCCAACGGGTTTCCCGTCATTGTGTGTCCGTGGTAAAACGCGCGGAGCGGTTCGTCGGATAAAAACTCTCGGTAGACTTTTTCATTCACGAGCGTTGCTGCGAGAGGCAGTGCGCCGCCCGTTAATCCTTTTGCGACTGCAATGATGTCGGGTTTTGTAGCGGATTTTTGGTATGCGAAATAATTCCCACTACCTACTCGCCCCATTCCCGTGAAGACCTCGTCAAAAAGCAAGAGAACATCGAAGCGGCGCGCCAAGTCTTCGATCCTTTTGAGCGCGTCGCTTTCTTGGAATTGCATACCGCTCACCGCGGCAATAAGCGGTTCGACGATGATTGCAGCAGTTTCGTTCGAGTGCATTTTCAGATAACGCTCTAATTCTTCGAGAGAGGGATCGTCTTCTTTGCATGGGTATTTGAAACAGGGGGAGTGAAAAAGAAGCGACGAGAAAGGCGCGTTGAAAAGCGAGGACCCTGCAACGCTCATTGCCCCTACTGTGTCGCCGTGGTACGCGCTACTGAAATGGATGATTTCTTGTTTTTGCGGCTGAGCGAGATTGTGCCAATACTGCAACGCGAGTTTCAGCATCACTTCAACTGCCGTCGAGCCGTTGTCTGAAAAAAAAACGCGCTCAAAGATTTTGTCCGAGATGGCGAGGAGTTTATACGCAACGACTTCTGCGTTCTCGTGCGTGAAACCGGCCAGCATAACGTGGTCGAGCGTCTCGAGTTGCCGCCGTATAGCTTCTACGATGTGCGGGTGGTTATGTCCATGGATGACAGTCCACCAAGAGGCGATTGCATCGATGAGCTTTTTTCCTGTGGCATCGTAGAGATACTCTCCCTGCCCTCGCACAATTTTGAGAGGCTCGCCCTCGCCTAACTGTCTTGTGAAAGGATGCCAAATCACAACAGAGCCTCAATTTTTTTTTCTCCATCGAAAGAGCGCGCGTGGTATCTAAAAAGCCGAGGCATTATTTTCTTTTTCGGGTTCAAGAAAAACTCCCCTAAGAGCGGCGCATTGCTAAAACCGCACACGGTCCGATGATTATCTGCATAGAGCGCATTCTTCGGACCGACGAAAAATACGCCAGAACACGAAACGCCGGCTCTACCCAAGGCTTCAAGCGAGAGTAGCGTATGGTTAATTGTACCCAGGCGCGT
>CAUJII010000096.1 GCA_963205035.1 Spirochaetota bacterium | reverse complement strand
GGCGACACCGCTTTCAAAATGGCGGCAGCTCATGGACATCAACTTCTGGGCGCCTCTCTATCACATCGAAACTTTCCTGCCGCGCATGAAAGAGAGAAAGTCGGGACACATTGTGAATGTCTCGAGCGGCCAAGCGTACTTTCGCGCACCGACCTGGGGTGCGTATTCTGTGACAAAACTTGCGGTGGGGGCGATGTCTGAAATCTTAAACGTCGAAGTCGCGCGCGATAACGTTAAGGTGACAACCGTCTATCCTTTCTTGGTCAACACAGGTTTTTACGACACGACAACTTCTGAATCGGTGGGCGAAAAACTCTTCTATCTTTTCATGCCGCTTTATTCTCACGAACCGCAGACGGTTGCGCAGATGGTTTTCGATGCGGTGCGCGAAGAAAAAAATGTCGAGATGGTGAGCGTCCTCAATCAATTCTTCAAGTATGCACGCGCATTTTCCCCTGTCGCCGGAATCCTCGACAAGAGCACGCTTGCGTTCATGTCGAAACAGCAGCAAGAGTCTTGGGGTCTCGGCTCCATTTTCGATAAAGTGGTATCTCTCCTGAATACGCTGGGCAATGCCGCGAAAGAGCGTTTGCCTGAAAAAGGTTTTACGATTCACGAGGTGATGTCGGGGGAGCATGAATTTCTCGAAGGGCAAGGGCCCGAAGGTAAATTTGCGTTTGAGTTCCACGCGGACTGGGGCGCAAGAAACCTTGTCGACTTCCTAAACCCCGCAAATCCGGAAACGTTTATGGTAAGCTCGCTCACAGGCACTCTCACGATGGAAGGTCTCTGCAAAAATATGCCGATTCAAGGCTCGCTCGCGCTGCGTTACTTGCAAGAGCAGAAGATACGCTACACGTTCCGCTTCACCGTCGATGGCACAGAATACGAATACGTCGGCGAGAAAAACCAAATCTACCCGTGGAATCTACCCTACTCGCACACGACGTGCTTTGGAGAGGTCACGAACTTGCGCACAAAGCAAGTGATTTCACACTCGGTGACGCACTTCGATTTGAACACGCTTTCTGAGTTCTTGGGCACGCTTCAACTTACGTAAGTTGTGTTATTTCGTGAGCGTCAAGATGCGCGTGTATTGCGCTTTTTTCGCTGCGTCGTTCATCGGTAACGGATTATTCTCTCCTTTCAAGAAGAGCTCAATCTGGTCGCTATAATGCTTCGACGACGCATTGCCTGAGATGCCGCTATGCACCATGAGGTGTGCTGGCTCTTTTGCGTTGAAATCGACAATTAACCGCATCGCCGGGATGACAAACGTATCGAAGTTTTCACCCCAAGCGAAGTGCGCGACGTTAATCGTATGGCTGTCGCCCTGGTATTGATAAGGCCCATAGTTCATGTACCACGACGCGAGGCCTAAATCTTTCGTTACATCGTTTCGCCAATAAATCTTGTGCAGCTTTTCCCAGCGCCATTTATCGGGCGAGCCCATTTCGTCTTCACAAAATTCATAAGCATCCGCAAACGAAAGCGCCAGCATATCGGCCTTCGTTTCTTTCTCTGGCGTCTTGACATCGTCGAAATAGGGACTCTCGTCGCGGCCCAGGATATGGTCTTGTGGCGCACTATAAGAACGCAAGTTCGTGTCGATGAAACCCTTCCACAGCGAAGAGTCGATAACTAACTCGTCGCCGAAAACATTGCGTGTGAATGTGTGATAGAACGCACCCATGAGAGCCGCGCCTTTTGATTTTGGACCCATGATATTGTCGAACTTGCCGAGAAGTTCGAGAGCTTTTTTTGCGCGGCGTTTTTTCTTTTCAGAGAGTTTCTCGATTGCCTGATTGACGCTCTGCGAGTTTGCGCTCAAAACTCCCATCGTTTTTTCCGCCATGCGCGAATAGAGGTCGAGCTGCATTGCCTGCGTTTCGCTTCCCGTCCAATTATTTTTTTGTGCCAGCAAAATACGAATGCGTTCTGCGCGCTCGGGGCTATACCACACAGAGCTGATTTGTCGCTTATCGTCTTTATCGATAATCCGTTCGTTGGCTGTCACAAGAAAACCATCGCTTGGGTTTTCTTTGTGAGGTTGGCTCGCGAAAGGTAAGTAGGATTTCCACCGATACCCTTCTGTGGCAATCGAGGGAAGCTGGCCTTTTCCTTTTGTGCGCAGAGGGATGCGGCCCGTTGTCTGCCATGCAATGTTGTCTCCGTCGCTAAAAACCAGATTCAAATAAATCGACTGAATCTTTTTCGTAGCGCTTCGGAAATCCCCCATCGTTTGCGCCCGTCCCATTTCATAGATACCTACACCTGCGTTGTCGCCGTCTTGAAGAGTCCAGCGGAACGCCAAATGGCGCGCTGTTTTTAGCCCCACGGGGACAAGCGGCGTGTGCTGCTTCGCATCGAGCTGGCCAACTGCGTCGCTCACGAGCGGACCGTTCGCGGTGAAGCGCAGCGTGACATCGCGGTCGCGGCCAAAGCGTACCTTGAAATGCTCTTTCCGTTCGCGCACCGGCGACCATTCGCCGTTTGCGCGCTCAAAGAAGGATTTACCATTTTCAGTCTTAATGTTTTCAATGAAGAGGTCTTGGCAGTCTGCTTCGACCATTGTCGCGCCCCATGCGATATGACCGTTATACCCCAACAGAATAAAAGGTTGGCCTGCAATCGCAACTCCCGCAGCGGTATAAGTCGGCGACTCAATACTCATCATGTACCAGAGGCCCGGCATGGTGATTGGCAAGTGCGTGTCGTTCGCGACGATAGCTTTGCCGCCTTGCGTTCTCGAACCGTGTATTGCCCAGTTGTTCGAGGCGGGCATGCCTGTACGAAAGTATTTTTGCAAACTCGCGAGAGTCGCTTGTAAGAGATCCGCGCTTGGTTTGAGTAGCGACGCCGTCTTCATATCTAACTTTTGCGCCTCTGCAAAAGGGATGGGTTCGTCTTGGTATGTTGGGACAAGCCACGCGGCTTTCTCAGAGCCGAATTTTTGCGCGGCGTCGAGAAAGAACAGCTCTTCGCTCAAATTGAGCGCCAGCCCAAAAGAAAGTGCTCCGAACACATAGCCGCTATCGTAAATCGTCCACTCTTCTGGAGTGTAGCCCGTTAACGTAAACTCAATCGGCAAATTGGAATGCGCCTTGAGGTATGCATTGACTCCGGCGGCATAGGCTTTCATTGGAGCTTTATTTTCTTCTGACATGCTATCGATGGTGCGGTCGACGTTCCGCTGGATCCCCACCGAGCGCATGTACACGTCGACGGGCAACATCTTCGATCCGGCGATTTCAGCTAAGCGGCCCGTCACGGCGAGCTTCGTCGAGTACATCTGCCACAGCCTGTCTGAAGCCGAGGCGTAGCCTGCACCAAAAAAAGCGTCTTCTTCATTATTCGCTCTTATGAGAGGAACTCCCAATTTGTCGCGAGCAATCGTGACCGTGTCGGTAATCCCTGCGACTTTGACGGTGCCGGAGTCCTTTGCGACGGAAAGCTGCGCCTTGCAGGTGAGCCACGAAAAAACAACGACGATGAAGAGTGCTAAACCGATAAGAATTTTCTTGAGCAGAGAGCGTTTCTTAGAGGGCTCATCGGATGGGCTCGTCAAACCACCCGGCAATGTGCGGATGATGGGGCCCGTGGCTGCGTCTCTGGAGTCGCGCCCCGTGTTGATGCGGATGTGCGCCGCCCGTGTGTTTTTTTTAGCCCTTGCGGATGGATTGTTTTTCCGCTGCGGTGTCGACTTCTTAGCCATTCTGGTTGAAAATGAACGGCACGTCAGGGAGTAAAGCCGTAAGAAAGGCAAGCCCTCGGTTCACGCCCAGTTCTCGACATGGAGACCATCCACCCTCTTGAATTCCCTTTCATTATTCGTGACTAAGGTTGCCTGAAGCGATAGCGCATGAGCCGCAATTAGCATGTCGTAGGGACCAATGGGAGTCCCAGATAATTGCAGTTTGCGTCTCATTCGGCCGAACTGAATGCCTGCTTTTTCGTCAAAGTCGAATGTTTGCAACGGCACCAAGAATTCAGCGAGTGCGAACTGATTATCGTTTATCTTCGCGCTATTTTGAATGCCGAATTGCAACTCGGCGTAGGTTATAGATGAAATGCCGATCACCTGCTTTTGTAGCACGGTCTTAAATTTTTGAACTAAAGCCCGTGATTTATTCTTGATAACATAGATACAAATGTCGGTATCAAGCAAGTAGATCAAAATCCAACTCTTTTTTGCATTGTTGGTTGCTGTCGCCCTTCTTCAAACACATCGGGACTAAACTTATCTAACGAATCGGCCATCGTGTCCCATGGATTGGCGGATTTCGGTAAAATTAAAACTATATTAGAGTGTTTTGTAATAAACACTTCTTTCTCTTTGAACCTGTATTCTTTAGGCAGCCTGACGGCCTGACTATCTCCGTTCTTAAAAATCTTAGCCAGCTTCATATCTATGAAGATATATATTCAATCTAACGGCGGCAATAAATCGCAAATTTCTGCTCTCGTTCGAGTTAACGCGAGTTCTCGGCTTAACTTGTTCGCATGGGCTTCACCGAACGGGCTTCTAAAAAAAAACTTGTCGCGCAAAACTTGGTTAAGTAACTTGACCACATGGTAGCGAGCACTAATATTCTGGAAGCCAAAACGAATCTATCTAAACTCATCAAGCGTGCGCT
>CAUJII010000095.1 GCA_963205035.1 Spirochaetota bacterium | reverse complement strand
CCCTGACAAACAAATGACCCGTTGCTCGAATTGCGGCGGCGGTGATTTTGACCTTCTGCTTTCGGGAAAATACCGTTGTAAATACTGCGGCACAGAGCAGTTGCCGCTCGCGATTCAAACGCATACCGTCGATGCCTCGACACCCTTTTTTGACGGAAATATTTTCAAAAAGCATCCCCTTTTTTTTGGTAGCACCGCTCTCCTTCTTATTGCACTCGTCTATTTTGGGATCACTTACGCTTCGGCGCAATCGGTTGTGGGCGAGCTCTCCACTGCATACCAAGAGGTGATGGTGCAAAAAGAACGGAGTCAAAGCATCCTGGCGCGGAATAAAACTCTTCTTGCACAGCAATTCGGCATCGACGTCGCACGCGTTCAGCTCGAAGACGCCGTTTCTACGTTGACTGCGGCGAACGACGCCACCGCGCAACGCATCTTAGACGACTTAGCGGGAAGTCTCAACCGCGAAACGGTGGCGCTCCGCAGATATAAAATAGCGCACGAGGATTTTGCAGCGAACGGGAACTGGTTGGCTCAGTCTTTAGGAAAAAAATATATTCTGAAAGATGCGGCAGAAAAGAAGTTAATCCAACAAAAGTAGAAAATCTTGCTTTCAAAATTCCATCTCTAAACCGTCGAATGCGGGTTCGGCGCGGCCCTGCCACAGTTCGCAAAGCTCGTTGTGTGAATACTGGTGAGAGAGGTGGCCGACGAGCCCTCGCAGGGGCGCAAACTTTTCGATAAGAGCCAACGCCTCGCTATGCTGGATGTGCGAAACGTGTTCTCGATCGATAGGCGAACCCAAGAAGAGTGCCTTGAGGTTAAAGAGATATTTCTCGTCGTCGGGATGGATTGTCTTGAAGTCTGTCAGGTAGCCAAAAGTTTTATTTATGACAAAGCCCGTGCTCAGGACACCCGCCGTCGGAATGTGCACCAGGCGAATCGGTTGAATTGTTAACCCGGCAATCGAAAAAGCGGCGTATCCCTTTTCTTCGCTGCCTTCAAAAAGGTCGAGAGAGAGGTGCGGCACGTTGCTGTGCTGGGCTCTCTCGCGGATATAAGAATATTTTTCTCGAATTTTTTTATACGTTTGTTCGTTCGCAAAGCATGTCAGGTTGGCTGTCTTCTCGAACGTGAAAGGGCGCAAGTCGGGCAGACCGTCTAAATGATCGAAGTGAAAGTGCGTGTAGAGCACGCCCGCAATCTGCGTGACGCCTGCGCGTAACGCTTGCTGACGCAAGTCGGGCCCCGAATCGATGAGAACATGCTTCGTGCCGGTCAGGAGGATAGAAGCGCGGAGTCTTTTGTCGTGGGGGTCGTTCGATTGGCACACCTCGCACGGGCAGCCGATGATGGGCACTCCGGTCGAAGTGCCGCTGCCTAAGACCGTGACTGTCATTTTTCTACAATTTTGGTGTTGTCTAATTGGCGCAAATTCCGGGCGTTTCGACTGCCGGTTCGGCTGCGCTCACCGCAGGTCTCAACGACCGGAATACACATAGACATTGGCTTTTCTCGGTCACCGCGCCGAGGCTTTGCGAGTCTCCGTCTTCGGAGCGCAGTCGGGCCCCGCAGGGTCTCCGTTTCTGCGGCGACCGAAGCGGACTGAATAGACAACCTCAAATAGTTATGAATTAAGTAGTTTATCAATGGCTTCTTTCATCGCCTCATAAGAGCGCTCTTGCTGATAGAGCACGCCGTTGATAAAAATTGTCGGAGTACCCCTGACTCCCACTTTTTGTGCATATTGAATATCTGCGGCTATTTCAGCGCGGATCTTGCCGTCCTTGTCTTGAATGCACTGCTCGTATTTAGGCATGTTCAGACCGATAGCGCGTGCGACGTTTTGAAGCGCGCGAGGAGACATGTCGAGCGAATTACCTTTGTAGGGAATCTCGAATGTGTGCTTTTGGAAGTCGAAGTATTTATTCTGCTCACCTGCACAATGAGCGGCGATGTGTGCAGGCATCGCTTGTGGGTGAAAGTCCAGCGGGAAATTACGGAACACCCATTTAATTTTTCCTGCATATTCCGCCTTGAGACGCTGAACGTCCGGCTGCATTTGTCGGCAGTAAGGGCATTCAAAATCCGAGAACTCTGTAATAACAACCTTCGCGTCGCTCTTGCCCCAGTATGGTTTGCCCTCGTTCTTGATGTTAATTTTTGGAGCAATCGGTTCTTTCAAATTGAATTTGAAATGGTAGGCCTTGAAGAGCTCCGCCGTGAGCGAGTCGTGAGCACCTTTCTCGTTATTATTGATGAGTTGCTGGCGGATCCGATCTTTGACAATCGCAAACGGTTGGTTGATGCGCTTTTTGTTTTGTTCGTAAAACGCACGTACCTGCTCTTCGCCCACGGTGCCACGGCGTCTCGCCATTTCGGTCTCGACATATTTGTCGACAGTCATGTCGTGCTTCTTGGCTTCTGCCGCAAAGATGTGCTCTCTTGCGTTTTCAAACGCAGCTTGTTGGCGCAGTTGATATTCTTTCAGGCGTATTTCAAAAAATTCTTGTTCGTTATTTTTTTCGGCGTCTTTTTGTGAAATCGAGCCGCCGTCAAAAGTCGCGATAGTTTCATTGCCGCCGCCACAAAGCGTGGTTGTCGCGACCACCAAGAGAATGGTGATTGCAAAAAGGAGTTTCTTCATAAGTGACGAGTTTTTTTTATTGCAGGCTTGGAAAGCACTTTTGGAAGTTAGCCTCGGGGATTACTAAATTTGGTATTTACTTTACAAATTATTTAGACCATAATTATGGTCTAAATGTGGGACATCGTTTTAAGATTGAGTATCTCCCATCGTTTTTCAAGCAAATGCAGTTCATTGAGAAGAAATATTGGAATCGTATTCGGGCAACTCTGGAAGAGCAGCTAATGTATGAACCATTGACCGAGACAAGAAATCGCAAGCCGCTGGATCCAACCGAAGAGTACGGTTCCTGGGAACTCCGCTTTGGACCGGCAAATAAGTTCCGCGTATTTTATGATGTCTTACTTGATCGTTTCACGGTGCACGTAAATGCCATCGGCGTGAAGGTGAAAGAAAAACTGTTTATCGGTGGCGAGGAGATATTATGACTATTGCGCCAATCGCAGAAGTAAAAGCTAAGTTCAGCAATTATGTTGCTCGCTCGAAGAAAGAGGCCGTGATTATTACCAAGAATGGCAAGCCCACAGCGGCGCTTATCCCGATAAACAGCGATGAAGATGTGGAGCGCATAATGCTGAAAAATTCGAGTAAATTGAAAAAGATAATCCAAAAATCGCGTCAGGAATTTGCTGCGGGAAAAGGTATTTCGCACTCCAAAGCCTGGGAAGAACTAGAAAAGCTCGTTTGACGGGCAACGGTAGACAACGAATCTGTAGAAAAAGTCCCGCTCATCTGAAAATTTTTTGACCACGAAGGCGCTTCCGCACGGCAAGACCGACTTATCCGACGGCACTTGTCGTGCCTCTTAACCCGCGAGGATTAACACGCCACGCCATTCTCTCCACCCGCGCTATCTTGGAGAGATTATGCACGATCATACAGAACAACCACTACCGCGATGGCAGTGGAGGCAGAGATGTTTCCGAACGAGTTTTGGCAGTTATCCCCCTCCCCCAAAAAAAATCCTTATGCAATTCTTGAAAATTCCGACAAATGACCATGAGGAAAATTTTCTTCACAATCGCCTTAGCCGTCGCGGCGAATCTCTTCTTCGGCAATGCAGACGCGGCAGAGATCAAAACTCCCACTCCAGAAAAGACGGTGCGCACCGAACCCGCACTCGAAAAGGTGAACTCGCCAGCACAGGACTTTAGCCCTACGTTTAGCCCGAATGGCAAGACAATGGTCTTTTCATCGACACGCGGCGCGGGAAAAAACGGATTTTCGCATCTCTACGTTTCGCATCTCAAAGACGGCAAGTGGACTTCCCCCGAGCCCCTGCATTCGGTCAACTCGCAATATAACGACGAAACGCCGTTCTTGAGCCGCGACGGAAAGATTCTGCTCTTTGCGTCCGACCGCGATGGGAGTGTGGAAATACCACGCGATAGCCGCGGTCAAATGCGCGTCACTTTCGACATCTATTTGGCTCAGTGGAATGGAAAAACTTGGGCAAACCCACGCCCGGTTCAAGAGATCAATACGCAATGGAATGAAAAATCTCCTTCGATTAGCCGCGATGGGCGCTATCTTTTTTTCTCAAGCTGGCCTTTCGGCGATATGAAACGCTCGCGAATCCGTATGCTCGACTTGCAGTCGAAGGGGAATGTCATCGACGATTTGCCGCCTCACATCAACTCGGGCAACCAAGAGACGGCGTTCGTTCCGGGTGAAGACGATTCGCGCTATTACTTTTCGTCGCGTCGTCCTGGAGGCAAAGGCGGGTGGGATATTTGGCAAACGCGATTTGAAGACGGCAAGTGGCAAGAGCCAGAACCTGTTCCGGGAAATGTCAATACAGAAGGGCATGACGCATTCTTGACTGTTTCGCAGGGTAACTATTTTATATCGAGCACGTTTCGCCCTGAAAAGTCGGATTACGACCTTAACATCGAACCTATTCCCGACTTGCCTGTTGTAGCGGCGAAGACACCGGAAATAAAAACCGAGCTTGCCGAGTTAAAGAAGCTCAAGAAAGATACGAGTATCGATATTCGTTCTATCTATTTTGATTTCGACTCCGCTAAACTGAAACGCGCATCGGAACCCACTCTTGTGGCGCTGGCGGCATTCCTAAACGAGAACCCGAAAGCCGTCTTTGAAATTATCGGACACACCGACTTGAACGGCGACGCAGACTATAACCAAACTCTCTCAGAAGAACGGGCAGAAAGCGTGCGCGATTGGCTTGTCGAGCATGGTATCGATAAAGCTCGCCTCCAGTCTTCGGGCAAGGGCAAGTCGCAACCGGTTGTTGCGAAGCGCGGCAGGCCTTTCGATCAGCAAAACCGCCGCACTGAATTCAAGCTCAAATCAGAGCTTTAGCTTTATTGGAGCGGGGTTGCTTCCGTAAGCTTACCCGTCGACGCGCTCGATAATCGTCGCGATCCCCATCCCTCCGCCAATGCAGAGCGTGATGAGTGCGTAACGCGCCTTGCGCCGCTCGAGTTCGTCGACTGCAGTTCCCAAGAGAATCGCTCCTGTGCCGCCCAAGGGATGCCCTAACGCAATCGCTCCGCCGTTGACATTGATGCGGTCCATCGGCACGTTGAGTTGCTGCTGCACATAAAGAGGTACGGCGGCAAACGCTTCATTGATTTCCCAGAGATCGATGTCCTCGACCTTAAGTCCTGCTTTTTCAAGAACTTTGCGAGACGCCGATACAGGGCCTGTGAGCATGATCGTCGGCTCTTCGCCCGAGACTGCCATCGCCACGATGCGCGCACGTTTTTTTAGACCGTGTTCTTTGACTGCCGCTTCCGACGCCAAAAGCACAATCCCCGCGCCGTCGACAACGCCCGACGCGTTGCCTCCGCCGTGGATGTGCGTAATGCTACCAAGTTCTGGGTAGGTCTTGAGCGCCATCTTATCGAAAACTTTTTCGCCGACGCCGCGAAAGAGCGCAGGCATGCGCGAGAGGTATGCGAAATCCCATTTAGGGTTGGGGTATTCGTCTTTATCGACGACAGTGCCGTCGTCTTTTTTTACGGGGATGACCGAATTCTTAAAGCGGCCGTCCTTGATGGCTTCATCGGCTTTTTTTTGAGAAGACGCCGCGAACTTATCCGCGTCTTCGCGCGAGATTTTATATTTTGTCGCGATGATGTCGGCCGAGATTCCTTGCGGCACCAGGTTGTAGTGTTCTGCAATTTTGGGATTTCCGATCGACATGCCGGTCGCCATGTTCTCTTCGGTCACCTCTCCCACATCCGAACCCATTTTGCAGCGGCTCATCGATTCAACGCCGCCTGCGACGACGAGGTCGAAGACTCCGCTTTGGATATACGCTGCCGCGTCGTTCACGGCTTGGAGCCCCGAACCGCAAAACCGGTTTACCGTGTAGCCCGGCACTTCTTGCGGCCAGTGCGCTGCCATGACGCTATACCGCGCGATACAAGCAGCCTGGTCGCCGATTTGCGTTACGCAGCCTAAGATGACATCGTTCACTTTTTCGACTTTGAGATTTTTGTTCCTCTTCGGGAGTTCGTTGAGCAGCCCTGCAACCAATTCTTGTGGATGGACATCCGCGAGAGAGCCTCTCTTGTTGCCGCGCGCGCGCGGCGTACGGATTGCATCGACGACATAAGCTTCAGCCATAAAACACCACCTTCAAAAAGTTTCGTGCATATACACGTTAAGGCTGTGTGAGGAGCGCTGTCAGGCTGTAAACATAATCAGGACGAGTTTAGGCCGTCTGCGGCGGCAAGGCGCAATCAGTTTTATTTCAACCAGTAACCGGGTTTACGGCGCAGATCAACGATCGCGACGATGCGAATTAAATCCGGCACCTCCTGATAGACCATAGCCAGCGGAAACGGGTCTAAAATGATTTTGCGAAAGTCTCAAAATAAAGCGGCCATGCGTTCGGGTGTGCATGAATATTGTTCAAAGCGTTTTTGATCCGTTCGTGAAGTCGTTCGGCAAGTTTGGCGGAAATCTTGTAATAACCGCGAAGGGCAGAATTCTGGTCGGCCTCTGCGCCGGTACTATAGACGATGGGTTTCAAGAAAATCCGAAATTCTTTTTGATATTGGTCTGAACGGTCGCCCATGGAACGCCGGGGTCTTTGCCTGAATCCATGTCGGCTGCACGTCGCTTTATTTCCGTGTGCCAAAGCGCATCGATCTCCGGTGATATTTCATTTTCCATTTTAAGCAACAAAAAATCTAAGAGCACAGCTTTGTCTGCCGTTGTAAGTTGTTCAGCGTATTCCCGTGCTTTTTCCAACGTGGTAGCACTCATGCCTTTAACTTATCTACCGGCGTATGTGCAGGCAAGTATTTTTTGTATTTTGCCAGCAACTCAAAACCAGCGTCAAAAACCCCCGTCCCCTTACTAAGGGGACGGGGGTGGGGTTACGTGCCTACCCCACATCCCACTCAAAACTCAATCCCCCGTCACCCGGATACGCCGCAATGTGCTGCACTTCATCGCGGTAGAGCACATCGGGGATTTCTTTCGGGAACGCGGCGCAGGTTTTTGTATTTGCAATACGATGATAACATGCGCTACACTGCACTGGAGGCGGTGGTTTTTCCCATGATTCATTGATGCGATCGCGCGCATACAGGCGCCGTAAGACATGCCAAGCGACGTTTTGCGCCGTGAGCTTCTTTCCGCGCCTGAAAGCGCGGCCAACTGCGTGAAACGCATGTAAAGATAGACGACGCGGTTGTAGATGTCGAAATCTTCTTTAAGTAATTCTGGATTGATGAGCTTCAAGATGAGTTCTAACCGTGGGAGAATATTTGCTCCCTCGCCCGCGAGCATGCGCGTTTGTAATTTCTTGAGCTCCGCGACAAGATCCGATGCCTTAGCATTTTTGAGACTCTGCTGTAGCTCGGCCGCCTCGACATCGACAGGCAGACTAAACACATAATCCGAATAGGCGCGCATCTCGACTGAAACGGCGAGTACATGCTTACAGATGCGATGGTCGCTGTAATAAGGACATTCACAACTGCTGTGAATACCGTGACGGGTATCGATGCGCATTGTCACCCGATACATTTTCTCGCCACGCACGAGTGCCGCGTAGGTGTCGGTAGCGATGCGTGCGATACCGATGACGCGCCCCTCGGTTTGGTATTCGAGCGCACGTTTGAAAACGGGGATATCCCTCTCTTTCGGCACAAGCTCAAAATCGAAACAGTTGCGGCTGTTGAGCTCGCGGCAAATTTCATCACCGCTGACGATTGCATTCTCATAGCGCCAAGATACATGCGAGGGTAAGTACATCCCTTCGATGTACGAATCGGGTTCTTCGTAATGGCTGTAGCTCCACGTGTAATCTGCCGTTTTCAACGCCTCGGGGCTGCAGGTACACAGCGTGAGTCTGTCGGAGATTTTGCACATGCCTTAGAGCCAAAAAGCCATTTGAGTTCGCATAATTTTTTTCACAGCCAGAAAATCTTGCCGCCCCAGTGTGCCCAACGGTTTATCAACCAACTCGGCGTCGATGGTCGCGATTTTGGCGAGGCGAATGGTGCTCGCATGGGGCAACCCAGAATCGTGCCAATTTACCATGCGAACATCTGCCTTATGCGACTCCAA
>CAUJII010000094.1 GCA_963205035.1 Spirochaetota bacterium | reverse complement strand
CGGCAAAATCGGCAATGCGGGCGTTTCGATTGCGACTGTCGACGACATGAAGAAACTCTATTCGGGGTTTGATCTATCGTCGCCGACGACGAGCGTTTCGATGACGATTAACGGGCCGGCGCCGACGATTCTCGCGTTCTTTCTAAACGCTGCAATCGACCAAAAGATTGAAAGCCATCTCGCCAGCGAGGGAAAGCTCGCCGCTGCGCACGAAGCGATTTGTAATAACTATTACAAAAAAGGATTGAAGCCGCCGCAATATGCCGACGGTAAACCCGAGAACCACAACGGGCTCGGTTTGGCTCTCTTGGGGCAGGGCGGTGAAGAGTTTGTTTCACCGGAAGTCTATGCGAATATCCGCAAAGAAACCCTCGCGGGCGTACGCGGCACAGTTCAAGCCGACATCTTGAAAGAAGACCAAGCGCAGAACACCTGCATTTTCTCAACGGAGTTTTCTCTCAAAACAATGGGGGACATCCAACAATTTTTTATAGATAACAATGTGGCAAATTTTTACTCCGTCAGTGTTTCGGGCTATCACATTGCAGAAGCCGGAGCTAATCCGATAACGCAGGTTGCTTTTACTCTGGCGAATGGTTTTACGTTAGCCGAGTATTACATCAGCCGGGGGATGAAGATCGACGACTTCGCGCGCAATTTTAGCTTTTTCTTTTCTAACGGCATGGATGTCGAATATGCAGTTATTGGGCGTGTCGCGCGCCGCATCTGGGCTGTCGCGATGCGTGACCTTTATGGCGCCGACACGCGCGCGCAAAAGCTTAAATACCACATCCAGACTTCGGGCCGATCTCTTCATGCGCAAGAAATTTCGTTCAACGACATCCGCACGACGCTCCAGGCACTCTATGCAATCATGGATAACTGCAATAGTCTGCACACAAATGCATACGATGAAGCGGTGACAACTCCCACACCCGAATCGGTGCGGCGTGCGATTGCGATCCAGCTCATCATCAACCGCGAGTTAGGGTTGACGAAGAACGAAAATCCACTCCAAGGGAGTTTTTTCTTAACGCAACTAACCGACACAGTTGAAGAAGCGATTCTCAAAGAGTTCGACCGCATCTCCGAGAGAGGTGGAGTTTTGGGTGCGATGGAAACGATGTACCAGCGGCACAAGATTCAAGAAGAGAGTCTTTTTTACGAGCGGCTCAAGACGTCGGGCGAGCTGCCGATAATCGGCGTCAACACTTACCTCAGCGAAGAGACCGAGTACTACCACGGCGAACTCATGCGCTCATCGGACGATGAGAAGAATCGACAAATTGCTTCGCTTGATGCCTTCCATGCTTTCCACGCCGACGCGAAAGAGGGAGCGCTCAAGAGACTGCGTCAGGTTGCGCTCAAGTCGGAAAATGTTTTTGAAGAACTCATGCAGACGGTGAAAGTTTGCTCTCTGGGAGAGATTACGCAGACGCTCTATACCGTCGGCGGCAGTTATCGCCGCAACATGTAGTTATTGTAAGTTCTTAGACGCTCAGCACAAGCTCGGGAGTTGAATCGGTAATAAATCTTTCGCGCTGCGGTCTATAGTCGTGGGCGAGTGGAAACTCCACCCGAGCAAGAGTCTTCTCTCGGTAGTCTGAACGGATTGTGAAAAGGTGGGGGTCTATATCCTGCGCTTTGAGCATCATGGTGACAAGAACGATACCCATGCCGGCCCCTTCGGAGCTGTCGCCGCCTTCCATGTAGAATTGAGCGATGTCGTCGTAACGCATCGCGGTCAAAAATTTTTCGCGAATGCGTACGTCTTCTTTACGCGAAATCGGTCGGTTGTTGACGACTTCTAAGATCAGACGCTGCGGATTGAAGTCGAAGAAGATATCGACAAAGAGACTACGCTCGCGGGCTTTCTTGCCATATTCTAAAACCCAGTTTTCGTTCAAGCGTTCTTTGAAAAGGAGCATGCCTTTTTCGTATTCGGAATCGTTATCGCCGTCAATCTTCTCGTCGTCGAAAAGAATGCGTTTGAAGTTAGCCTTCGCGCCGTTGAGCGATAATTCTTTTACCGAAGTATAGACAGGGCCCAGCATGTCTTCACGGTGGTATTTACCCAAGATTTGCTCTACAATGTAGCTCAGCCCGGTTTCCGTTGCAGAAATGACCGCATACGCACGGATACGGATGAGATTTTCGTGCTCAATGGCATGATCAACAGCCGTTTTGAGCTTTTCGGGGATTTTAATTCCTTCACGCATAGCGAACGCTCCACATTATTATTTTTTTTGACCTCACGTCAATAATTTGCACTATCGCTCATGCCGAACCCGAAAGAGCAAGGTGCGCCTACAGACTCCACGTTTACCCAAAATGAAATGCTCGCACGCATAGAGAGCATTTTGCGTTTCACCACCGAAGAACTCGCAAATTCAGAAGTTCGCGCCGATGCCTTTGAGCGCTTGAGCGCGTTTGAGTCAGAGCTCTTAGAGCAGCAACGCCATGTCAGCAGCGCATTAGAAAACGTTCAAAAATATCGCGACGAAATTGAAAAAGATTGGAACAAAGAAAAAGTAGTTCGCGAGACGACGCTCGACCTCATGGCAGAGCGCATGAAAGAACTGCACGAGACGCTGCGTGCGCAAGAATACTTACTCGACTATACTGCGGCAGAGCAAAAATTCTTGCGCGAACTTCTGATGGAACTCAGCGAGAAAAAAAAGCTCTCAGAAAGCGATGTCGAAAGCATTCTAAAGCGGCACGAAAAGCTGCTCCATGACCTCAGCAAAAAAACGAAGAAATAATCGCCTCATGGCGGATAACAAATTCATCTATCGCATCAAAGCATACGGCGTTGGTCTAAATCGGCGTTTAGCCCAAAGACGGACGTATGAAACGACGAAGAGCGTCACGCTCATCGGTTACGGAGTAACTCTCCTGGTCTCTGTATTTTTTCTGGCGCTTCCTCTCATCCAAAAACTGCCGCGTTTTGCTCTGGGTGACGTCGTCCAATCCGACTTCAAAGCACTCATGGATTTGCGCATTGAAGAGAAAACTGAAAGCGAGAGGCTGCGAAAGGCCGCGTTCAATCGCGAGCGACCGGCGTTCGATCTCGACTACACCGTGTTTGAAAAAATGCATCAGCAGATCACGACGGATTTCACTTGGATTGCACGGACTGTCGCAGAATCGAAAGATTTAAGCCTCGACGAGAAGCGTGCTCTTCTTATTGAGAGAATGCCTTACCTTCAAAAAAACGAATATAGTAAGGCAGACCTGAATGCGCTCCTCAGAGAGAAGAAGACCGAGGTTATCGAAACTCGCGTGCAGCTCATTGCAGAAAAAGCATTCACCGAACGCGCATATTTACGCGAGAAAATATCTTCCAAAGTTCTCAATGAACTTCTTGAAAAAGGTGGGCAGATTCGAGTCATCAATAGCGACAAAGAGATTCCCGATATGGTGTGGAGTGCCGAACAAGTCAAGCGCAATCTACACGAGCGCACGCTCGCCTTTCGAGAAGAGAACGTCAAAGACGCACAGCTTTCGCGAGGCACGATGCGTATCCTCTTGACGCGCGTCGAAGAAATGCAGCGAGAGAACCCCGCACTCCAGTATAACGCGCAATACACTCAAGTGCTGCGAGAGAAAGCATCGGAAAAAGTAACTCCGGTTTATCGTTCTATGAAACGAGGGACTGTCTTCTTGCGTGCGGGAGACGTCGTAGACAAAGATTCGTTGAAGCTCATCGATCAGGTGCGCGACAACTATCGAAAGCGCAACGGTTCGCAAGTGATTGGCATCTTGCTCATCATGGGGGTCTTGGCCGTTTCGATTTCTTATTTTACTTTCCGATTTGCTTGGGAACAAATGGCGGACTTCGCTTCGCACTATATTTTGCATGGGTTATTTACTCTCATGTTTCTCTTGCAGCTTTTTATTCTTTGGATAAATCCGCTGAAAGGGTATGACATCAATTTTATTTATTTTGTGCCGTTTGGTTTCTTTGGAATTCTTGTGGGGCTTCTCTTTGGCGCGCGCATCGCCATCTCTTCGGGCGTTTACCTTGCGGTGTTTTCATACATCCTCACCGGGTTTGATAACCAAAGCCTCATGCTCGCATTAACGACGACCATTGCGGGTCTCTATGCGTCGACGCGGATGCTGCGCCGAGGGCAGCTCTTCAAAGGTGGACTGATTATTCTCATCAGTAATTTCATTTTGATTTCAGGGTTTGAGCTACTCTCACCCGCAGTCTATAACTACGAGCTCAAGGTTTCAGCCATTCTCACCAATAGCGTGCTGAGTGTCCTTTTGACCTTGGGGATTTTACCGCTCATTGAGTTCCTTTTCAATTTGCCGACTCCGTTTCGTCTCATGGAACTCAACGATTTCAATCATCCGCTCTTAGTGCGCATGGCGGCGACAGCGTCGTCCACTTATTCGCACAGCGTGATGCTTTCTAATTTGAGCGAAGCTGCAGTAAGAGCTCTCAAAGGAGACACGCTCTTGACCCGCGTGGGTTGTCTTTTTCACGACATCGGTAAGATGGAGCACCCGGAATTTTACGCAGAGAACAGGCACCTCTATCCGAACTCGGCGAGTTTCAAAGATATGGGGCCTTTGAAATCGGCGCAGATGATTATTAGCCATGTGACAGACGGCATCCGCATAGCCCGCGAAAATCGTCTGCCTGAAAAAATTATTCATTTCATTCCGGAACACCACGGCACGACGACAATCCAGTATTTTTATCATAAAGCGTTAGAAGACCAGCCGCGTCGTGGCGCTCGGCCGCCTATTGCGCGCTCCGACTTTCAATACCCGGGACCTAAACCGCAAACAAAAGAGACAGCCGTCGTCATGATTGGCGATAGCGTCGAGGCGGCGTCTCGAACTGCCGTGAGTGCTACGGCAGAAGAGTTTGCGCAAATCATCGACCGTGTGATTGAAAACAAAATTGCAGAAGAGCAGTTCCACGAAGCGCCGCTGACGCTGGGCGATTTAGCAACCATACGCAAGGCATTCCTCGACGTTCTCTTGAGTGCATACCACGGAAGACCCAAGTACCCGACGCGGCAAGAAACAGAGGCACTCGAAGCAGGGCAGGCGAAGTCTCATTCAAAAATCGCGGGTATGGCGAAAGCAGAAGTTTCTGTACGCAGTGGCGCAAAAAAAATGTCAGTCAAGAAAGGCAAGAAACCGCCACGAGGATTCACACCCCAAAAAACTCCCGAGTTGATCGACTAAAATGATAAGAGCGCTACGTAGAAATTACGCCATCTTGAAAACTGGATTGAAAGAGATTGAAAGAGCGACCCTCAAACGCCATCTTATTTTTTTCGTGCTCACTCTATTTACGATGTTCTTGTCGGGGTTGGCGCTATCTTCGTACCTCACTTCGGCGGAGCGCTACCGTGACGCAATTATTTTTACCCTCGCGATGACGGTTATCCTGCTCGGCTATTCGCTCACGCGTTATGTGCAAGCGCGTGCGTATGGTCTCTATGCGAACCTTCCGCTTTTTATTCCGATGCCGCTCTTTTCACCCTTCGGCACGTTAGGGGTCGTCACGCAAACCCCGAACAAAGGGGTGAACTCGCGAGCGCTCTTCGACGTTGCGTTTTGGCCGCCCGTCGTTTGTTTTTCTCTTTCGGTTCTGAGTGTCATTGCCGGTGTGCTTTTGAGCTCCGTCATACCGGGCATGCCGCCTTTTGAAGACCCACTCATCGTGAAAGGAATTATCAAACTCTTCAAAGACATTCCGCAGGGGTACATGCTCTCGATGCACCCGCTCTATTCTGCGGGTTGGGCGGGGCTCCTTTTTACGGCCTTCAATCTTTTTCCTTTAGGCCCGCTCTCAGGCAGCCAAATTATCTACACACTCTTGGGTATCAGGCAGCGCGAAGTCGCGTATATTTTTATGTCGCTGCTTTTTATGATAGCGCTTTGGTATCCACTCTGGTTTGGCGCGGTGCTGCTTTTTGTCTACATGGGCGTCCCTCACCCCGAGCTGCG
>CAUJII010000093.1 GCA_963205035.1 Spirochaetota bacterium | reverse complement strand
CCCAAGAGGAGCGCAAAGTGGTGGACTTCGCGCGCTTCGCCGCTTTCGATAATGATCCCCGTGCGCGTTCTGAGTCCTGCGCGGATGAGCGCGTGGTGGACTGCGCCCACTGCCAAAAGGCTGGGTATGGGCGCTATTTCTTTCGTTACCCCGCGGTCCGAAAGGATGAGTATGTTTGTCCCCGCACGCACTATCTCGATGGCAGAGCGGCAAATCCTGTCGAGCTGCGCACGCATGTCGTTCTTCTTCGCCGGGTTAAAATGGAGGCTTATCGTCTCCGAGGAAAATCTACCGAGTGTAATCCCCTTGAGTTGTTCGAGTTGTTCGTTGTCTAAGATAGGGTGGGGTAGTTCGATTCTGTGCGCGTGTTGCGGCGTTTCGTCGAGTAAGTTGCCTTCGGGGCCGATATACGTCGTAAGCTCCATCACGAGCTCTTCGCGTATCGCGTCGATGGGCGGGTTGGTCACCTGCGCAAAAAGTTGCTTGAAATACCGGTAGAGCATCTGCGGCCTTTCAGAAAGGACGGCGAGCGCGGCATCGGTTCCCATCGAACCGATATTTTCCTGGCCGGTCAAAACCATCGGCTTCATTACAATATTTATATCCTCTTTAGTATATCCAAAGATGCGTTGCCTTTCAACCACAGTTTCGTGGTTGATCGGATTGACCCTCGGTGGGATGGGTAGGTCGCCGAACTGCAGCATGTTTTCTTTCACCCACTTGCCGTACGGTTTTTGTTTTACAATTTTGTCTTTGGCTTCGTCGTCGGAAACAATGCGCCCTTCGGAAAGATCGATGAGGAGCATTTTACCGGGTTCGAGTTTGCCGCTTAAGACAATCTCTTCAGCGGGTATCGGCAAAACTCCCATTTCTGAAGCCATAATCACAATGTCGTTCTTGGTTCGGATGTAGCGTGCGGGTCTCAACCCATTGCGGTCGAGTGTTGCGCCGATGACATTGCCATCGGTAAAGGCAACCGCAGCGGGACCGTCCCACGGCTCCATCATCGTTGCGTGGTATTCATAGAAAGCGCGTCTATCGGCGTCCATGAGATCATTTTTCGACCACGCTTCGGGAATCATCATCATCATCGCATGCGGTAGGCTGCGTCCGCTCATCACGAGGAGCTCGAGGACTGTGTCGAAAGTCGCGGAGTCGGATTGCCCTTCCATGACGATGGGGAGCATGCGTTTAAGGTCCGGCCCGTAGTGGGGAGATTCCATCACAGCCTCGCGCGTTTTCATCCAATGGATATTTCCACGCAGCGTATTGATTTCTCCGTTGTGCGCAATCATACGGAAAGGGTGCGCTAAATCCCACGTCGGGAATGTATTCGTCGAGAACCGCATGTGGATCAAAGCCATTGCGGATTTCATTTCCGGGTGAGAGAGGTCTTTGAAAAACGCGGGAACTTGCGCCGCAAGAAGCATTCCTTTGTAGATGATTGTGCGGCTGCTGAAAGAAGGAACGTAGTACTGCGCCCGATTGAGTTTGAGTTGCTGACGGATGCGCCTGTCGATGACGCGGCGCACGAGATAAAGCCTACGCTCAAAATCGTCGCCGCTTCCTTGGAAGGTGCCAAAACCTACGAACGCTTGAACGATATAAGGCAAGGTGCGCTTTGCGCCAAAACCTGGCACTGTGTCGTCCGTCGGGACTTTACGCCATCCTAAAAATTCGAGTTCTTCGTCGACAACGACCTTTTCAAAAATATTTTTAATTTGTTCGCGGAGAGATTTGTCTTGCGGCATAAAAATAAATGCAACGCCGTATTTCCCCACTGAGGGCAAATGGACTCCCGCGTCTTTGGACACCGCGACAAAAAAGTCATGCGGCATTTGCATAAGAATTCCCGCTCCGTCGCCTGTTTCAGGGTCGGCGCCCACAGCGCCACGGTGTTCGAGGTTTGCGAGCATTGCAAGAGCACTGTCGATAATCGAGCGCGATGCGCCGCCTTTTAGGTCGGCGATAAACCCGACGCCGCAAGCGTCTTTCTCGAATTGAGGATCGTACATCCCCTTTGCCTGCGGAATTTGTGGTTCAAAAGTATCTTTCATTTTTTCTCCTTGGTAAGTTTAATCTTCGGGAGGCGAATAATCAATCCGCCTCCCCGCTCGTCAGCCTATGGCCAAACTCCCCCTTTCGCTGGTGCGAATACGAATGACTTCGGCGAGCTCTGTGATAAAAATTTTGCCGTCGCCGATGTGCCCGGTGTGGGCGCCTCGGATAATTGCGGCAACAGTCGCATCGACGAATTCCTCGTTGACTGCAATATCGATGCGTATCTTCTTGAGAAGATGCACCTCTTTCACAACGCCACGGTAAGACTCATCGTATCCGCGCTGCTGTCCACAGCCCAGAGCATTTGAGACGGTCATCTTAGTCACGTTGGCTTCATAAAGCGCGTCTTTGACGTCCTGTAATTTAGTCGGTTGTATCATTGCTGTTATGAGTTTCATGGTATCCTCTTTATTCGACAAAGGTCTGGAAGCCGCCATAGCCTTCTTCGCCATGCTCGCTAATATCAAGCCCCAGCGATTCGTGCGCCGCTTTGACTTTTAGACCCAACGTATATTTTATCGCAAATGCAATGATTGCCGTAGCGACGACCGAAAGAAGAATAGTTAGTCCAATCGCCTTCAAGTGTTCCGCGAAGAGGCTCAACTGCAAAACATTCGCAAGAGCCGGATTCACCTCTTGGGAAGCGAAGAGCGGGGTGAGGAGAGCTCCCAACGTGCCGCCGACGCCGTGGATCCCGAATGTATCGAGCGAATCGTCGTAGCCTAACCAGCGCTTCATATACATGACAGTGAAGAAAGGGATAACTCCCGCAAGTAGCCCCATCGTAACCGCAGAATTGGCGCTCACAAAACCTGCAGCAGGCGTAATCACCACCAGACCCGCAATCGCGCCCGAGCAAAACCCTAAGACTGTCGGGTGGCCCTTGGTCATCCATTCGAGAGCCGGCCAAACAAGAGCGGCTACTGCGGCTGCGAAAGTTGTCGTTACAAAAGCGTTCGCTGCAATGCCGTCTGCCGCAAGTGCGGAACCTGCGTTGAAGCCATACCAGCCAACCCAGAGCATACCTGTACCGACAGCAGTGAGAACCATGCTGTGCGGTGCGAACGATTTCGTTCCAAAGCCTGCGCGTTTGCCGACGATGAGGCACAA
Source organism: Spirochaetota bacterium (assembly GCA_963205035.1). Taxonomy (GTDB): domain Bacteria; phylum Spirochaetota; class Leptospiria; order Turneriellales; family Turneriellaceae; genus Turneriella. Next base: position 11,998 of record CAUJII010000093.1, on the reverse strand, counting down.
GATAAGTGCGGACCATCCAGACGACATGTGAACAACGGTGCCGCCCGCGAAATCGATGGCATGGATTGCCGCTTTGTCAAAATTTCCGAGTCCGTTCATGAATCCACCAGGGCCCCACACCATGTGAGCCAGAGGAAAGTAAACGGCAAACATCCAGAAGACGACAAAAGCCAGGACGCTCGAAAATTTCATGCGTTCGGCGATCGCTCCCACAATGAGAGCGGGCGTAATAATCGCGAACATCATTTGAAAGAGCGCGAAGACGTTGTTTGAAATCCACGGACCGCCTTGGCCCACGCTACTGTCGACACCGCGAAATAGCGAGAGAGCTGTACTCCCGATGAAAGGGGTGTTTTCTGAAAAGACCAGAGAGTAGCCAATGGCCCACCAGAGAAGAGTCACGATGCCTGTTATGGCAAAGCATTGCGCAACGACGCTCAGTACATTTTTTGCGCGCACAAGACCGCCGTAAAAAAGCGCAAGCCCCGGCAACGTCATGAACAAGACGAGTAGGGTTGAAGTCATAAGCCATGCGTTATGCCCCGGCCCCGCGCTCGCTACGTTCGTTTTGTCGGGTCGCGCCTGTGGGGAAATAGACGCGTTGTCTTTGACGCGTGGCGTGTTGTTTACATACGCTTCGAGGTCTTGAACGCGCTCTTCGAGCGTCAAAACTTTTTGCGTCGCGCTCTGACTCGCTGTAGTATCTGCTGCGAGCGAATTTACTGTAAGAGCAAAAACGCAAGCAACACATGAGTATATAAAAAGTTTGTAAGGTTTCATAAATCCTCCTAATCGAGTTCGCAGTTAAACGAAGCGTGAAGAGACACTAAAGACGTCTCTCACAGGCAATGCGCTGTGAGCGTACGTTTTAGAACGCCACTTCTTCATTTGGAAATCGAATTGGATGGATTTATATGCAGCAGAGTTTTGCACTTGCGCATATTCTGGAATGCTTGGGACGTATAGACCTAAGCAAAATTTACCCGTTCGGGCTGAGGTAGTCTTTGAAAGGACCCACCTGCTGTTTAATTGTTTTTGGTTACTCATTTTCTACTCCTTAAAGTTACCAAACTCTTTTTTAGTTGATCTATGGTTTTTCCATAGACATATTTTCTTTTGTTTCGACGTTCGCTGCGCTGCCCACTTCTACTACTCAGGTGCACGGCTTCTGCGTCTGACCTCCCGTTTCTTGCGAAACTTTCACTTAGATTTGAAGACCCCAAAGGCCTTCTAAGGCGCCGCTTTTGGGAGTAGATTGAGTGTGTCAATTTTTTTTTGAAATTTACCGGGTGAGGCGTTCATCGACTTTGTCGGCAGACGTCTCCTTTCGCGTATGCAATGCAAATCCCGACACAACTTTAGGCGAGGTAATGCTAAAGTGTGTTTTGTTCATACGCTTGCGTTTATTCTTTTAGGTTTATCTCCGCTCGGCGCCGAATCAAAAGCAAGACTGCGATCCGAACCACAGAAGCGTACCGTTTTCTTGGCTCCCTTTGAAAACCAGTCGAAGAGTCGGAATTTCAACTACCTTCGAGAAACAATCCCCGATGCGTTTATTCGCCCTTTGAAAAAAAAACACCGTTTCAAAATCTTGAACCGCTCTCGGGCGCTACGCAAAGCGCGTGCTGAAGGAGTTCCGACAACAGGACTGAGCGATACCCAAAGGGCGGTGGATCTCGGGAGGGCGGTCGAGGCAGACGTCGTTGTCGTGGGATACTTTGTGCGCAAAGGCAAGCGCATCCGCATCGAGGCGCGAGCTATTGACGTGAACGCAGGCCGGGTGAGTGTTGAAGATAGCGCTCTTATCCGCACGGATGCGACTATGTTCGATTCTATCGACCGACTCGCAGAACGCATGAGCGGGCCAATGGCTAAGAAACTCTTACCTCTACCTAAAACGCCTTCGCTCGCAATAGTTACTCCTATAACGAAAGAAATTTTACAATCTGCCAACAAAATGGGCGAAGCGCAGCTTGCCCAAAAAGTGGGAATTACGCCGATTACGAAAGTTGATACTACAGAAGCGATAATCTCCCCCCCCAAACCCGAAATAATTCAGGAAATAAAACCAGAAAGAAAAGCTGAAACAAAGCCGGAATTAAAGCCCGACGAGAAGACTCTGAATGCGCCAGAGAAGAAAGAGACTGTCAAAGGAGCCGAGAGCGAGACGACAAAGCCTGCCGAGATAAAAAATACAGCCGCACCGGTTGAGGTACGACCGCCACCCGCACCCCAGAGGATCATTTTTCTTGAAGCCGGTTTGTCCTTTCTGCAACCGTGGGGGCCAACCGATTCGGGTATTACATACAATCTCAAATACCCCTTAGCGGAGTTTAATCCCGGTTTGGCGGTGAGCCTTGTGTTTCAGGATAAAATTCCACGGTGGAGTTATTTAACATATCTTGACGGCTTCCAGTATTTCGCATCTTTAGATTATTCTTTGCACAACGCATCGCTCGCTATTATGAGTCAATCAGGACGTCTCCTCGTAGGTAGAGAACCGTTGCAACTACAACACTTTGGCATAACAGTTGGCCTATCACGCACGTGGGATGTCTGGCGCTTCGGCCTAACGCCTTATGCAGGCGCAGCGTTGGGCTATGCAAGCCTTAAAGCAACCGGTAGCCACCTACTTTTTGCCGGTGTACTCCCTGGAGCCGATTTTGGATGCCGCCTGCGCATCTATGTTTGGCGTCTCGCAGAAATCGGTCTCGATATTAGAGCGGGCATCCGCTATTTGAGCGAAGAAAATAGCTTTCTTGATTATCGAGTCCTGCTGAGCGGAGGAGTGCGACTATGAAACCCAGTGTAACTCTACGGAGTTTTTTGCTCTTCTGTGTATTTCTCTTGAGTGCGTGCGCCGATTCGCTCGACACAAAGACATTTATTGAAACCCTCGAAGACGAGCAATACGCGAAGACAGTTCAAGCTCTCTCGCCAGGGGCCGAGGTGAGGGTTGTCGACACCACCAACACCGTCTATTATTTTTTTCTAAAAAATAGTACGCCACCCGTTACGTTGGGGTTGGATCTCAATAACAACGGCATAAACGACATCGTGGTGCTCTCGGCCGGTATAAAACGGCTTTCTCCGTGGGCCTTTATTGTGCCCGTCGATATAGATGCCGACCAGACAGCCGATTATTATCTCCTTGCAAGAGACGTTGATGGCCGGATGTCGATGCGTCTTCTTGCACAAAATAACGACGGGGCGAAGCAGATTCGATTTTTGCTCGATGGGATTCAACAAATTCAGGGCATCGATGCCGACGGCGATGGCCTCGGTGACGACTCGCGCCTGAATGGTATTACTGTAACGCCTTAGCGCTCCGGCAGCGCGGAAAAAATCACACCAGCGAGTTCCCGCCTAGTCACATTAGTGACTCCTTCACCACGAGCTGCGCATGCTGCGTAACTCTTGAAAGACTGTAAAATCATCAACCTGCATGAAATTACGGTTGGTTAGATCAGAAAGCGTCTGTCTCAAGGATTTATTAGCAAGCCTCAAGAATGGATTATATTCAGCCTCTTGCTTGAGCGTCGTCTGGTGTTGCAGCTCGTCTGTGGCGTTTTGCAAACGCGAAAGTAAATCCAACGTGCGCTTATTGTCTTTTTCAACATGGAGCGCAAATTCAAGGTTGCGTTTCGCATAGTAGTGCCCCGGCATGACGAGGAAATCTCCCGGAAGCTCGGCCAAGCGATGCGTTAGCGTTTCAAAATGCTCTTCGAGACTTGCCGATTGGCTGTTGCAGTGGCCGCATCCCCCGTGAAAAAGACAATCGCCGCTAAAAAGAAATCCCATCGCTTCAAAAACGGCGTGCGCTGCGGTGTGACCCGGCGTATCAAAAAGACGCAGCGACAACTCAGACGAAATAGTAATCGTCTCAGCATTAGCCACAGTGGTTACATCGGCGTCGATGAGCCCCTTGGCTTTTTGTGAAGCGTAGACGCGGGCGTTGTAGAGTTTTTGAAGAGACCCCGCTTCGCCCGCATGGTCCAAGTGTTCGTGCGTGATGCAAAGTGCTTTGACCTTGAAGCCTAAGCGTTCGCGCAACCTTTCTATTTCGATGCGATCGATAGGATCGATAAGGACGGCGTTCTTTGCGCTGTCTAAAAGGATGTATTGATTATTTTTGAGGCTGTTAGCTAACTGCCAGCGCAAGAGTTCCATTGTCTTGAGTATCGGCCTCCGGGTACTAAGAAGTCAATTCAGTTGCGTATGCCTTGACCGCGCTTGATGTAAAAAAGGCATGCGAGAAAGAGCGCGATGTTACCTGCAACAAGAAAAATGAGAGCGTAAGATAGGGGTAAATCCGCCGAACCTAAAAACGCATAACGCAGAGCGCTCACCATGTGAAAGACAGGGTTTGCGAGCGAGAGCTTTGCCCAGAACTCGGGCAAGCCTGAAAGCGGGTAGAAAACGCCACCCAAATAAGTCAGCGGTGTTAAAATGAAAGTAGGGATGAAACTTACATCGTCAAATTTGCGAGCGAGGAGTGCATTGAGAAGTCCACCGAACGAAAAAAAACTTGCAGTGAGAAGGAGTACGATGAGCGCTAAGAACGGGTGCTGGATTTTCAAATCGAGACCGGGTGCCACTAAGACTACGCCAACGAGGCAGGCTGTGACGAGTAAGCCTCGAACGATGCCGCCGAAGCTGTACCCTAACACAATAAACGAGTCAGGAACGGGGGAAACCAAAATCTCTTCGAGGTTCTTTTGGAACTTCGCGCTGAAAAAAGAGCTTGAAACATTGCCATAAGAGTTGGCAATCACTGCCATCAGAATAAGTCCCGGAACAATAAAGTTGATATAACTATCTTGGCCAATCGAACCTACTCGCGAACCGATAAAACTTCCGAAGATCAAAAGATAGAGGACGATATTGATGACAGGCGGCAAGAGAGTTTGCGTCCATATCCGCAAGATGCGCAGCGTTTCCTTGCGAACGATGGTCAAGAGGCCCACTAAGTCGTTACGCAACGGGCTTCTCCTTTTTGGTCATGTCGAGAAAAAGCTGCTCTAAGCGGTTCGCCTTTTCGCGTATCCCCCGCACGGCAATTTTTTTTGCGGCAAAATCTTTGAAGAGTTTGTCCATCGAAAGACTGCGTTTTACAGAAACTTCAACCGTCGTTTCGTCGATACGCTTTAGAGGAAAATGCGTTAGGCGTATTTCTTTACGCATGGGCTTTACGAGTTCGACAATGTAGGTTTGTTCTTTGAGCTTCGCAAGCAGATTTTGCATTCGGGTGTTTTCGATAATACGCCCTTGGTCGATGATCGCAATGTTGCGGCATAAACTTTCCGCTTCTTCGAGATAATGCGTTGTAAGAATAATCGTTATTCCTGATTTGTTTAGGTCTGTAAGAAAATTCCAAATGAGTTTACGAAGCTCGATATCGACACCCGCCGTCGGTTCGTCTAAGATGAGGATCGCGGGCTCGTGCACCAAAGCGCGCGCAATCATGAGGCGTCTTTTCATTCCGCCCGAAAGCATGCGCGTCGGCGAGTGCGCTTTATCCAAGAGATCGAGCTCCCCGAGATATTTTTCTATGCGTGGTTTTGCAATCTTCGGTAAAATCCCATAGTAGCCTGCTTGGTTTGTCAAAATTTGTGTCGGAGTCTCAAAAATATTTAGGTTATATTCTTGCGGCACGAGCCCCAAATACGATTTTGCAAGCGGCATGTTTTTGTCGGTATCGACACCCATGATGCGGGTGACGCCACTCGTCTTCAAAATGAGAGATGTTAAGATTCCGATGAGCGTCGATTTTCCCGCACCGTTCGGACCCAAGAGCGCAAAGAAATCGCCTTTTTCGATTTTCAGGTCGATACCCTTTAAGGCTTCAAAGGAGCTTGCATACGTCTTGCGTAAGTCTTCAATTTCAATTGCGAACACGGGTTTTGCCATGGGATTTATTTTTGTTTTTCCGCCTTCGCGACAGCGGCGTCGATAATCTTCTTAGCCAAATTGTCTGGATAGTAACGCTGCATTTCTCTTAAACACGTTGGAGACGTTACGTTGACCTCAATAAGACGTTCACCGATAAAATCGAGGCCCGCTAAAAAAATTCCCAACTCTTGGAGGTGTGGTTTGAGCGCTTCGCAGATCTCTCGCTCGCGCTCGGTAATCTCAGTTTCTTGAGCGCTCCCACCGGCTGCGAAATTATTTCGGTGGTCTTTGCCTCCGTGCATGCGCAAGACCGCACCCAAAATCTCGCCTTCGAGCGTCAGGATGCGTTTGTCGCCCGCCTTGGCTTCGTCGAGATAGCGTTGCACGATGACATATCGTCCGCTGCCTGCGAGAGTCTCAAAAACGACAGCCGTGTTTGGGTCGCCAGAGCGCAACACAAAGACTTGAGAGCCGCCAAACCCATCGGTGGGTTTGGCAACCACGGCGCGGTGCTCTTCTAAGAATGCTTCAAATTCATGGAACTTCGACGTGACAAGAGTAGGGGGAGTATATTCCTTAAACTGTGTAGCCCAAATTTTTTCGTTGATCGTGCGCAAACCATGCGGGCTGTTTAAGACAAGCGGCTTTTTGTTTTTGTTCGCCCCATGCGACAGGAACCAAGTGTCGGTAATATATTCGGTATCAAAAGGGGGATCCGTACGGATAAAAAATACATCGATACAATCAAGATCTTGTGTTTTTTTCTCCAAAAAATCGAACGGCTTATTTATATTATCGTCGACTCGAACCTGGGTGAGCGTTGCAAAGAGCCGCCCCTCGTTAATTGTCAAATCGCCGCGCTCCAAAATAAAGACACTGTGCTTCTGAGCCTGCGCTTCGAGCATGAGCGCAAAAGAGGTGTCCTTTTCGATGTGAAGCGATGACGGGCTATCGATTAGAAATGCAAAATTCATGGGTGTGTTGCCGGCACACTCATTCTGGGCCGCGCACCGGCAACGAGTTCCTCGATTTCGCGCTGGAGCGCAATGCCGGCGATTCGTGTGACGAGAACAGCAACGCGAGTCGCATCGTTGGCAGAGTCAGCGAGCGGAATCTTCTTGAAATACATTCCCGTGCTATTGAGGCTCGTGCGCGCATCTTTCTGCTCGTTCGCACGAGCGAAGGTTCCGATGAAGCGGTTGCCGGACAACATGACGACATTTTCGGCAAAATGGTTTTCCATTTTGCGCACTGTGGGAATTCCCTCTTGAAGAAGATAGTCTTTCACGACGACAGAGCTTTTGCCTTTGAAAAGTTTATTTTTTTCCTTTCGGTTCAAATCGACAATTTCCCGTGAGCTCTCGAAGGAGAGCATCGCCATTCCATACGTGCCGTGGTCCGATTTGAGAAAGACAAACGGTTTCTCGTCGATGCCGTGTTCTTTATATTTTGCCGCAATTTCAGTCAGTAGATGATCTGCTTGCGTTGCTATTGCTTCGCGCGATTGGTCAGCGTTGATATCTACATCGCTGATGGCGCGGTAGAGCGGAGCCAAGAACCATGGATCGACGCCGATGATTATAGACGCCTCTTCGATGAGTTCGCGGTAATGGAAAAAATGGCATGCCTTGCTGCGGTAATGCCAACCTGCCTGCCAAGGCGGCAGAACAGGAATTGCCGCATTTTGAATCCACTCGGCGCTACCGGCCGACGAGTCGTGGTTCATGATGATGGCTTGAAAGCTCGACAATTTTTCTTGCGCTCTTTCTGGAGACAAGAGCTGAACTTCTTTGCCTGTTGCCGATTGCAGAGAGAGAAATCCGTCTGTGTAGTCGACACCTTCGACAAGAAACTGCGTGCTCGCTTCGACGGAATACCCCGCCTTCTCAAGCAAACTTTTGAGCGCATGAATATTTTCGAGATAAAAAAGATTCCGCGTATGCTCTTCTGAAACAAGGAGAAGGTTTGAGCCCGCCGGAACTTGGGAGTTCTCCAACGCCTTCCTGAGTTCTGCTGCGGCGAGGTCTGAATAACTTCCGTCTAAATTATTGAAACCCGCCGGGTAGAGATTTGCGTCAATCGAGGAAATTTTGTAGCCAGCGTTTCGAATGTCAGCAGACATAAAAAGCGGCGGATTTTTTTCGAGTGAATAGAGCCACTCTTCGAGCCTTGCGGCATGCGATAAAATTTTTTCTTGAAGCAAAGGGGCTCCGTTTTAAGCGTTGGATATCTAAGTCAAAAGCGGCGCTAATTCGTTTTTTTGTGCCATTTCAGTCACGATGTCACAACCACCGATGAACTCGCCCTTCACATAAAGTTGTGGGAGTGTCGGCCATTGTGAAAATTCTTTTATTGATTCGCGCAGCACTGGATCTGCTAAGACATCGCGCGTGACATAGGGGGTGTTATACTGGTTTAAGATTTGAACGACCCGCGCCGAAAAGCCGCATTGTGGAAAATCTTTTGTTCCCTTCATATAGAGAACGATGGGGTTTTCTTTCACGTCTTTTTCTATCTGGACTTTCATCTCGTCTTTTGTCATGTAAATTCCTTATCAAACTCTTCAAGGGTCATGGTCTTTAGTTGCAATGCATGCAAACGGTCTTCGAGAACTTCACGCACTGTATCCATCACCATTTTATGCTGTTTTATCAGGGGTAATCCCACAAAATGTTCGGATGCGACAACCGCTTGCAAATGCGTGCCGTCTTGCATGGGGTCTGAGACCAAAACGCGTGCATGAGGAAGCCCGGAGCTAATAATTTCCTGGATTTCGTGCGCTTGAACCATACCGGTGAGCTGTGAATAATATATATGCAAATTTGCGTTTCGTCAAGAATAAAAGCGGCTCGACCTTCCGACAAGGAGCCTCCTTAGAATTCGCTGCTCTTGCAAATTCAAGGTCTAAATACCACCTTTGTTGGTAAAAATAGAGCGAGATACGCAGAAATTTGTCATTTTTTGCACTTTTTTTCGGTTTTTGAAAAAAAATTCAATTTTGGTGAGAAAAAAACCATGTTTCTGGGTATTTAATATATAGAGGGGCAAAAATCCCTCAAATAAAAAAAAGAGCCCGCAAGGGCAAAGAGGAAAAATGTACAACAGAACAATGAACATCCAACAATTCGTAGGTCGCCTTGTCAAAGACCCCACGCTCAAAACCACGACAAACGGCAAGCTCGTCATGTCGTTTCCGTTTGCGTATAACACGCTCTCGAAAACAGACGATCAAGGTAGCACTGCGAATTTCATCGATGTCGAAGCATGGGAGAAACTCGCCGACTTCCACGCGCCGCGTCTGCGCAAGGGGATGGAGATAATCGTGAAAGGGAGCCTGAAGCAGTTCCGCTGGCGCGATGCAGAAAACAAACCACGTTCGACTTTCCGCATTATCGCACGCGGCATCGTCGTGAGCGATCTCAAGCGTCGCCCCGAACCCGATTACGTGCGCGAGGCAGCGTAACGCCCATCTTGCTGACACATGCCGCAAGTCCCTTTACTCTCTACTCCCCTTTCGCAAAGGGGGTAGAGAGTCGCAGGGCGCGGTCTAAAGGCACGTAGTATCTATGCATCTATTAACAGAACATTTGAAAATTGAAAAAACTTTTTTGGGATTAATCCCGTACTCCGAAGCCCTATCGCTCATGGAAGAACAGATTCAAAAAATGCCACCGCAAACCGCATATTTTTGGGGGTTAGAGCACCCGCTCGTCTATACCAAAGGACTCAAGACGGAAGCACACGACATTTTAGACGATAAAATCGAAGTCGTGAGTGCAAGGCGCGGCGGCTCGGTGACGCTACACAACCCCGGGCAACTGGTTGTCTACTTTTGCTTCCCTTTGGACGCATTGAGGGGTGGGTTAGAGCGGTTTGTCCGCGTTCTCGAAGCGACGATGGCTGAAACCTTTCTACGCTTCGGTGTGCCTGCAAACCTCAAACCCAATGCGAGCGGTGTATTTACGTCGAAAGGAAAAATTGCATTCGTGGGTTTGGGACTAAAAAAGCGCACTGTCTATCACGGCGTTTCAATGAATATTGCAAATTCTCTCGCCGATTTTTCGCCAATCCATTCGTGTGGACTAACTATTCCGATGTCCAATTTGGCCGCGTTTGCTCCCGACCCACAACCGACGAGTGAAGAAGTGTTCGATGTGTTTGCGATGCTTCTTGAGCGCAAGTGCATTCCTTTAGACAAGAATCTCTTTCGAGAGCGCTACGAAATGGAATACGATTTGAGCGACTGGCGTTTAGGGATGAAACTCGGTTGGCTCGCGTTCCATGAACGCCGCTATTGGGAGTCCCACGAAATTTGGGAACTCTATTGGCATGTCATGGAGAAGGGGGATCTACGGACTTTTTTCCACGGTCTCATTCAGACGGCAATGGCGTATTACAAAAAATTCACCGCACCCGGTTCAGACGGCGGGTATTCACTCTTGACGAAAGCTCTTGAAAAATTCGCAGCATCGGAGAATATATTGTTTTTAGAGAATCAATCCGACTTTATTCTTTACTTAAAAAATGTACAAAGCCAGCTTAAAGAAAACCCAGCGGCAGACATTGGAATGCCGCCGGTTTATGGTTGGCTTGAGACCTACTAAACGCGCAATCTCTTACGCGTCGAGTTCTTGCAAGCTCACAACAAAGCTGTCGAGTGTTTTCTTCGCGTCGCCAAACACCATCACACAGTTGTCTTTGTAGAAGAGTTCGTTTTCAATCCCCGAGAAGCCAGGACTCATGCCTCGCTTCAAGACCATGACTGTGCGCGAATTGTCGACATTCAAAATCGGCATGCCATAGATGGGGCTCGACTTATCTTCTTTTGCCGCAGGGTTGACGACGTCGTTTGCACCGATGACAATCGAAACGTCGGTCGTTGGGAAGTCGTCGTTGATGTGTTCCATGTCGCACAAGAGGTCATAGTCGACACCCGCTTCGGCCAAGAGAACGTTCATGTGCCCAGGCATGCGGCCTGCAACCGGATGGATTGCAAAGCGGACCTTCTTGCCCTTCTTGATAAGATAGTCGGCGAGTTTTTTTGAGCTATGCTGCGCTTGTGAAACCGCCATTCCGTATCCCGGAACGATAATAACCGATTCTGCGATATCGAGAATTGCAGCCGCCTCTTCTGGAGATTGATTCTTGATCGAACCCGTCACTTCGTGCGCCTCTGTGGCGACTGCTGTAGAACCAAAGCCACCAAAAAGAACGTTCGTCATCGATCGGTTCATCGCTTTGGTCATGATGATTGAAAGAATGACCCCCGATGCACCATCGAGTGCACCCGCGATAATGAGTACGTTATTGTCTAATGCAAAACCCGTTGCAGCACCCGCAAGACCGGCGTATGCATTCAAGAGTGACATGACGACTGGCATATCTGCTGCGCCAATCGGCAAAACAAGGCTTACTCCAAAAACGAGAGAAACAACCGCAAGAACATAGAAGAGAGTCGATGCGCCCGGTTCATAGATAAGGTAGCCGAAAGAGCCCAAGAGGACGGCAATCGTCACAAAGTTCACTAAATTCTGACCCGGATAGCGGACCGGCGCACCTTTGATAGTCCCCTGGAGCTTCATAAACGCAATCATCGAGCCCGTAAATGTGAGACCGCCCAAGATGACTTCGAGACCGATGGCCACCATAAGGCCGTGGTCGTCGAGTTTGACATGCCCTGTGTAATACTTAGTCACACCCACGAGGCCCGCTGCAAGAGCGCCAAACGCATGCGAGAGAGCCGTCCGCTGCGGCATTGCAGTCATCGGCGTATAAAGCAGCATAATATAGCCTGCAACCGAACCGATGACAAGACCTAAGATAATCCACTCGAGACTAACTATGTGTTGGTCAAGTAGCGTTGTTACGATAGCAAGAGCCATCCCGCCTTCAGCCATGAACATACCGCGTCTTGCTGTGCGTGGAGAGCTCAAGTACTTGAGCCCCATGATGAACATGACCGAGGCGATGAGGTATGCTATTCCGATGACGAGCTTGATGTCCTGGTCGTCGCCGAAAGAGAGAAAGAGTTGATGGAAATAATTAGGAATCATTTTTCACCGCCTTTTTTTTCGTCCGCAGAAGGCTTATCTTTCTTAAACATTTT
>CAUJII010000092.1 GCA_963205035.1 Spirochaetota bacterium | reverse complement strand
GTCTATGGGCCGGATCTCAAAATCGACAGACGAATTGCGATGCAGATTTTGGGAATTCTCAAGACGATCCCAGGCGCATCGGAATATGGGTTAGAGCAGGAAGCCGATACGCCGCAACTCACGATAAAAATTAAGAGAGAGGTCGCCGCTCGCTACGGTATCAACGTGAGCACGATACAGAGCCTCATCGAAAAAGGGGTCGGAGCCGAGAGGATTTCTACCTTATACGAAGGCGCTTGGCGGTTCGGCATCGTCGTGCGTTTTCCGTACGAATTCAGAAAGAGCGTCGAGGCGCTCAAAAAACTTCCGGTTTTTTCTCCGTTAGGGAAGCGCGTTCAACTTTCGACGCTTGCGGATATCGAAATTGTCGACGGGCCCACGATGATCTTTCGTCAAGAAGGGCAACGCGCAGTCACCGTTCGATCGAACGTACGCGGGCGCGACCAAGGCTCGTTCGCGGCCGAGCTGCAACGTAAGGTGGCCAAAGAAGTCAAAATCCCCGAGGGACATTCGCTCCAATACGGCGGCAATTACGAAAACCTTGCGCGCGTGGGTAAACAGCTCGCCGTTGCAATCCCGGCGACCATTCTCATCATCTTCGCGCTCCTTTTTGGGTTATTCAAAAACTTGCGGTTTGTGTACATTGCGATGGCGTGTATCCCTCTCTCGCTTGTCGGCGGGATGATGGCGTTAGTCTTACGCGGCTACTATTTCAATGTTTCCGCAGGCGTGGGATTTATATCACTCTTCGGTATTGCAACGATGTCGGGAGTTCTCTTCGTCGCGCGCACGAACCAAATCTTAAGAGAAAATTTTGGTTTAACGATTACCGAAGCCGTCGAGAAGGCAGCGCAAATCCAATTGCGTCCGATGCTTATGACAATACTCTTGGCACTCCTGGGGTTAATCCCCGCGACGCTTGCGACCGGCGTCGGTTCAGACGTGCAAAGGCCTTTGGCGACTGTCATCGTAGGCGGGCTGACGGCAGCGCTCCTTTTGGTGCTCACCGTTTTGCCATGCCTTTATGTGCTCCTCATCGAGAAGAAGAACCACGAGGGGGCAATACCATCGAGTAGTAGAGCCGATGAAGCGGAAGGTTTTCATATCAGCGCGGTAGAGGACGATACCGAAACGCACCGCTTGCTTGCGAACCACGAGCGCAATCAGACGGAAAGAAAACGGAACAAAGGAAAGAAAAAGCGGTAATGTGAAGGCTCTTGGCATGGCCATGGAAAAGAAAAAGTAAGTTATTTATCTGACGAGCGGTAGCTCCCCTCGCCGCCGCCCGTCAGATATAGCCGACAGGCCAAGCCCTCAATGAAAATAGGTCAGTTCAAAAAACTTGGCTTTGTCACCCACTTTCTTAAGCCCGGTAATATGTGTTGCCGCATCCAAAAAATCTTCTCGCGTAACATTCAGATTTTCTTCAGCTCGCTTCAGGGATATATCTCCATTCGGCGAACCTTCCATAAGCACTTGGTTGGCCGGTAATCGGTGAAAAGGAACGCTGCAAAGACAACTCCCGGTATCCACCCCGCGAAGCGAAGAAAAGGGGAGTGATAATTGTCTGCAAGGAGTATGAACCCCGACACGATGGGAAGTATGCTCAAAAATAGTATATGAATCAGCGCCAGCATCCGAAGGCGCGCTTCGCTTCTTGAGTTATCTTTCATGTTGCCTTGTGAATCGGCCATCGATCACGTTCAAGGGTAACTGTGCATCACGGGTCAGTTTGTCATTGAAAAATTCAGGTTAGAGTGCCGATTTCGGCAGCGTGCACAGACAAAAAAATTGACGTCAGTGTTCGCGTAGAATTATTTGACCAGAGATTTACCAATTCTACCGATGGCATTTGACCGACAACACCCATGTACGCGGTCATCGAGAATAATTTACGCGGTAATTTCCTATAGGAGTAAAATAATGAACAAAAAAAATATCTCAATCGCTGCGCTTGCAATCTGCGCGGTAATTTTCGTCCATTGCAAATCTGCGGGTCCTGCGAAACCCACTATTCCAGACGATCCGAAATCAGCCCTTGCGGCAGTTACCGATTTGATGGGCGCTAGCGGAGATCAGCTTTACGAAGCGAAAAGTGGTGCAGAGGCAGCCAAGATCTTAGACCATTTGGCAGATTTTCAGAGCGCAGCGCTAGCTAAATTTCCAGAGCTTGCAAACGCCGCACAGAATCCCAATTTGAAAGCTGAAGATAATCGATTTCGCTCTGCTATGACGCCACTCCTTATGTCTGTGACGAAAATCGGCTATAAATACCCTGACAGTCCCGAATTGAAAGCAGCCAAAGAAAGACAGAAGTCAGCTCAAAATCGGCTGGTGGGTCTGCCTAACTAAAAATTATTGAAGGGAGGCTTGGTCTCGACACATTCCTCGCAAGGCTCGGAACACTCGCTGGGGGTGTCTACTTGGCACAAATTCTGGGCGTTTCGACTGCGTTCTGTAAGCAGGTACCCGAGGGCGGCACTCGTCGCATATTTTTCAGACACGAAGAATGTATATTGCGTTGCAACTTTTATCGAACTTAAGCCACTCGGCCCGGGTTGGCTTGTGGTGAGTTCGTCATATCGAGTATTGTCGGTGAAGGGCAATTCAAATTCCACTCCGAGGCGATTAAAAGGCGCCCATTCAATTTCTGCAAGGTAGTCGACGCGCGCAAAGTTGCGCTTGTCGTTGACGCCCATGCCGAGGTTGACTTCCATTTCGCCGGCCCGTGCGCCCAAGTCACGAATGAGATCGATAAAGAGAGGTTCGGCATGCAATACCTTGTCGGATTTCTCACCCTCCGGGCTTTCAACTTCGGCAATGTATTCTTTATCGAGTTTTTTGATGACGGTATTTGCCGCAATGGAAAAGCTAAGAATAGGAAATAGCAACCACTTCGTCACGTATAAGGCAAATTTTGATCAGTAGTGATGGTGTCGAACTTCTTTGCCCGCGCAAAATTTAATTGGGCTGTGCGAAATACCTAATTCGGCGGCGCAGTCCCTGACGCTTCAATGCATTCCTGGTTAGGTTCGAAACGCTCGTTGACGAGAAAGCATTTTTGATAGTATGGCGAGTGCCAGCGCCGTTTTTAATACCGCAGAATCTATGGTCTATATTATTGCTTAGTTCCGATCTGTTTATCAATTTCGGCGTAGAAAGCTTTCACTTCATGATTTACTTTTGCACCTATTTTAAAAATAAACGGCGTATAGATCATTCCCCCTCGCTTGCGAAACGCTAGAGAGCCGCCACACATCGTAGAGACCTTGAGTTTACTGAGACTTGCGATTTCAACGATTTCGGTGCTTTCCCAAGTCTTGTCTAAATTGACGAAGAATTCATGTATCGACTCGAGAGTAGATTCCGGGTTCGTCAATAGCTCGAGGACCACTTGCGCGGGTGTTTTTTCGCCGAAATGCAGACTTTCGATTTTGTAGGTGTCAGAAAGCACGGATTTCCAGAACCCCTCATCGACATCTTGCGCGTTCGGTATCAGGTATAGGTGGGTCTTCGTGCCGACGAAGCATCCCTCGTCGTTAGCTCCGCCAACGTCGCTGATCTTGACAACCGCCTCGGGTGCAATTACATAATCTATATTTCTTCTCAGTGCCATTCATCCTCCTGGGTAGTGGGATAATGTTAAGCGAGACTTATCATGTCAAGCGCAGTCTTATCCTGATGCAGAGTGTCAGTCGGGTGCGCGGGGCGAGCTAATACGAAGCTGTTTAAACCCAAATTCTTGAATCTATTTTTTTCGCTTTTTCGGCGTCGCGTCTTTATGGACGCGACTAAACAGCATTTCGCCAGTGATTCGACCCGGCACGAGAACATAATATGCCCCTTTAGCCAAGAGACGCTTCTCTGTTTTATCATCGTCGGCGCAAAGAATGACTTTCGATTTCGGAGCCATTTTTTTGAGGCTACTGAGAATGCGATCGGTGTCTGTGCCCTTCAGAAACGCATTCGAGATCGAACAGATTATCGTGTCGGCAGCGTCGATTCCGTAATGCGAAAGGCTTTCTACGGCCGCTAAGTCTCCGTACACCCATTTATACCCTTGGCTTTCGAGAACTTCACGGTGGTTGGGATTGTAGTCGACAATAACGATACGCTTTGCCAGTTTGGGAGCCCTTTCGTTAATATACTGCACAAATTCTGAAGCGATGCGAAAATAGCCGAGCACGAATATGTCGCGCCCGCCAGCACCATGACCGCCGTGCCCCGAATGTTGGTTTTCGTGCTCTGTCTGGTTTTGGGTTTTGGGCATCAGCCCTGTCCATTGCAAAAGTTGATTGCCGATCGAGTGGTTGTATTGAATCAGATACGTAGAAATGACCGCAGCCAGAATCGTGGCAGTCAGTATCAAATCTTGCAAAAGGGGAGAAATTTGTTTTAGGCTCGCCCCAATGGCGACAATGACCAGCGAGAACTCGCTAATTTGCGATAAATTCAAACCCGCTATAATACCGTTACGCGACCCTTTCTTCAAAAAGATAGCTGGGACAGAAATAGTGAGTTGACGCAAGACCAACATAAGAACAACCAGAACAAGCGCCAGCAACAAAACATCTAGGGTGGGCATTCTGACTTTTAGCCCCAAGGTAATAAAAAATAACGTAACGAAAAAGTCGCGAATACCGATTACCTTAGATATGATGTCGGCACCGAAAGGGAAAGCGGCGAGCGTCATACCTGCAACCAAGGCACCCATTTCTTTCGAGAGCGACAAGGCCGATGCCACACTACAAATGCCGAAGCACCAACCCATAGCAACGATGAGAACTAACTCGGGCTGATTCGCGATGCGGCGGAAAAGGAAAGTCAACGCATAACGACTGAAAATGAAAGTCGCGGCAAAGAGCGCTGCAATCGATAGAAACGAAATCCCGATCTTGACTACATCAGGGTTTCCCAGATTCGGCTGCAAT
>CAUJII010000091.1 GCA_963205035.1 Spirochaetota bacterium | reverse complement strand
CTCAAGCCCGACGCCGAAACACGCAGCGAAGCCTACATCGGCATGGCGTTGGGTTACAAAGCGGAAGGCGATGCAACGAAAGCGAGCGATATTTTCCGTATGCTCACACAAGAATACGCGGGCACAACAGCGGCAGAATTTGCGCGCGAATGCCTCGAGGGCACGTGCAATTATTAGGAAAATATCTTATGCCCTCCACGAATTTATTTTCGAGGAGTTTTCTTAAATACTCCTTCGCATTTCTTCTTGCTTCACAGTTCATCGGTGCGGCAAGCCGTGTGCGCGATGTGAATCTATCGCGCAATCAAGTCACGGTGCTCATGCAAAAGGCGGGCGAATTCGGCATGGGCAAGAAAGTCTATTTTTTTCGAGGCGGCAAGAGTACAGGCACCGGAGAAATTAAGCAAGCCTTTCACACGAAGGCGATTATTCGCATCTTGAGCGGAAGCCCACAGGTCGGCGACGACGCGACCCTGAGCGCAAAGGCACCCAAGAAAGCCCGAGGCAAAAAAGAGAACAGAGTTTCTTTTGCCGCTGCAACTGTCGAAGCGCAAGAGTTCTTGGTCGAACTGCAATTTGAAGGACAAGAAAAATTCGACCGTAAACTGACTCTCAATGCAGCAGTCGCAGCCCAAATCAAAGGGGGGACGGGTTTTATCGCACTCGACGCGGCGCTCATTCGAGACTTCAAAATCGAATGGCGAGAAAACGCGCTCCACGTACTGCAAGTCCGGTTGAAAGATGGCTCTGCTTTCGATGTAGAAAAAATTGTCGCACGCGACGTTTACGCAAAATTTAAGCCCTCGGCAGAAACGCGGTCGCAAAGCGTTGTGGGAACTATAACCTTCAAGAAAAAATTGCGCGATTTGAAAAATTTATACGATGGGATTAACCTCGTGCTGCATATTGCTCCGCAGAATGAGAGGTTAGAATCAGGAAAACTCTACAAGCTCAAGGCGTATTGCAACGAGCTTTTTGCCGCAGAGACAACGCTTAGAAAAGGCGATAAAGAAGTCGTGCAAACTCTACTTTTGAATCCCATCGACCTTGCGCCCGATTCTAATTTATTCGAGCTGCGCATGGTCGAAGTCGACGAAAAGCCCGATTTCCTTCTGGAAACGGATAATAACCAACTGGTGGGAATGCTCGAAGGCGAAAAACTCTTGAATGAAAAAAACCCGGTTTTGACCGTCAAATTTTTACATGGGCAGGGCATTACTTTCTTTTTTGAAAAATAAAGGATAATAAACAACATGAAAAACTCTACACGAATTTTTGCAAAGGCACTGGCCTTTGCTCTCCTGAGCGCCTCGGCGCCCGTCTTGCAAGCGGAAGAAAAAGGCGAAACAACCTATCCCGTGCGTATATTGCTCGAACCGCGTAAGGATGCAAAATTCTACCAAATCGAGTGGCTCGAAACTGGCGACATGAAACCCAGCGAAGACGCAGAACCCATGAGGAGTCTTCAAGAAAAAATCACCGGTACTTTAATCGAGCGCGAAATCCCCGTCCGCTTTGAATTCTTTCGGCTCCGCTCGGCTTACAAAGAAGGTCTCTTTGGCCCTTGGGGCGATGTCGTTCGCATTCCTCGCGCACAAGCAGCCGAGAAATCCGATAAGGGCGAAGCAGCGGATCAAACTGCCGATTCCAGTTCTTCTGCATCGGAGAATCTTTCTGCAGAAAATCAAAGAAACGATGGAAATCCCACAGACGAGGAAAAAACCGACAACGCAAACCATACGCCGCAAGACACGACGAAAGATGACAGAGCGCAAGCACCGCTTTCAGGCGAGGTGCCGCACACCTACGCACAGTTTTATGCGCCGTTCTTATACGGGCACGACGGATTTATCGTTGGGCTCAAAACAAAAATTGTGCTAACCGCCAAAACGCAAAGCACGCCGATTGAAAAAATCGAATACCGCGTTTGGGCTCAAGGAGCTTCTGCGCCCGAGTGGCAAAAATATGCAGATGGAATTTCAGTCGCCTCGTTTGCGCAAGGCGCGTATGGGCTATTTTTTATCGAGTACCGGGCGACGACGGTGGCAGGCGTCACAGGCCCTGCAAAACAGAATCAAGTGCGTGTCGACACAACGGGGCCAAAGATAGAGGAAACAGAAGCCAAGAACGGAAAGCCACGGTTTATTTTTCAAGATGAAAATTACCCCATCGTCGTGAGGGTTTACCGCAGCGGAACGCTTGTTCAAGACGTGTACTTCAAACAATGGAAATCGAACGACTTTGTCGAAATTCAAGGCGCGGCACAAGGTTATGAAATCCGCGCGATCGATCTCTTAGGAAACGAATCTTCGCTACAAAAGTGAAAAAATTACGAGTTGAGGCTTAGAACTCGCTGGCACGAGTACTGCACAAAAACTCGTTTCTTCACACACTACGCAGCGACGAGTTTTTCTAATTCCGCTGCGGCAATCGCGCGGCTGAAAAGAAAACCTTGGTATGCAAGACAACCCATGCCTTTGAGTAGCTCAAGCTGCTCTTCTGTTTCGACTCCTTCGGCCAAGACCTGAAGGTTGAGGTTGGCGGCCATGCCAATAATAGTCCGGATGAGCACGGCGTCGTTGGCGTCTACCGTCATATCGCGCACAAAAGTTTGGTCGATCTTTAATTGGCTCAGTGGAAGTCTCTTGAGATAAGAGAGCGACGAATAACCCGTGCCAAAATCATCTAAGCAGAAGCGGATGCCAATTTCACGCAGACGTTCCATCTTAGAAATTGTATCGTCGATATTTTCGAGCATGAGCCCTTCGGTTATTTCGAGCTTAAGTCCTCTCGGTTGAATTTGCGTCTCTTCAACGACTTGCAAAACAAACGCGACGAAATCACTGTCTCTAAATTGCCTCGGGCTAACGTTGACTGCCATGACGAAATGTTCCGTTTGCGGTGCATCTTGCCACTCTTTGAGTTTAAGGCACGCAGTCTTCATTATCCAGCGACCAATCGATAAAATGTCGCCTGTGTCTTCGGCAATGGAGATAAAATTCCCGGGAAAGATTATGCCGCGTTCGGGGTGATTCCAACGGAGCAAGGCTTCTGCTCCGAGTATTTTTCGGTGAGCGCTAAACTGGGGTTGATAATAAAGAAGAAATTCATTATGATCGAGTGCCTTGCGCAAATCATTTTCCATCGCAAAGCGCGTCTCAATTTCACGCTGCATCCTCACGTCGAAATTATGCATTTGGTTCTTGCCCGAAGATTTGGCTTCGTGCATCGCAATATCGGCGCGTTTCAAAAGCTCGTCTTCTGCATGGATGTGCCCGAAGAAGAGCGTCATACCAATCGAAACTGTGTTCTCAAAATACTTACCCTTAACGTACGGATTCTCGCAAGGCGCTGCCGTCGAATTCAAAATCTTCTGCCCAATTTTTTCGGCAGCGCTCGCAGCAAGACGCAACGACTCCGGTAAGTTCTCGACGATGACAACGAACTCGTCGCCGCCCCAACGCGCGACAGTGTCGCTCGCCCCGATGCACGACCCAATGCGCTCAGCAAAAACGGTGAGGTAGTAATCGCCGCTCACATGCCCCGACGTATCGTTGATGTTTTTGAAGTTATCGATGTCGATGAAATAGAGTGCCGCATAGCGTTGGTCGCGTTCGCTTGCAGCAAGAGCCTGCCTCAAGCGGTCTCTGAAAAGTTTTCGATTAGGCAGCCCCGTGAGGTTGTCGTAAAGTGCTAAAGACTGGATGAGTGCTTGCGATTTGCGTCTTTCACGCAGATCAAGAATCGAAGCACGTAACAAGATTTTCCCTTCGCGCTCAATGCAGCGCAGCTTCACTTCGCAGGGGATGGTATCTCCGATGCTATTTTTGTGGAGCCACGCCAAAGTAGCAGATGCATCAGGTCGGATTCCTTTGCGCAGTTCATCCATCATTTCTTTAGTTGTTCTACCGCTTTCTTGCAAGATGGGGCTCAAGTCTCTCAACGTCAGCGTCTTGATTTTTTCCAGAGTGTAACCAAAAAGTTTTTGCGATTGCGGGTTCGCGTCCACGACATACTCTGTGTCTGTATCAAAGACAAGAATTGCGTCGGGCGCGAAGTCGATCAGTTCGCGGATGTATTTTTTGTCGGCCAAAGACGCCGCCGCGACAGCTTGCGTCTCAGAAATTGTGTGCTGTTGCAGCTTTAAGAGACCTACAAAGATGCGTATCACCAAAGCGCAAACTGAAAAATAGACGAGAGCTGCCTTTGTCCAAGCCACGATAATAAGCTCGTTGTCCACAGGCTGCGTGAGTGGGTGGATAATTCCCACATGCGCTAAGTAACCCACTGCAAGAATTGCAATCGTGTCGAAAGCGAGAAGCGCATACGCAAACCGCTCTCGAAAGAAAGCCGCTGCAATCATCGTTCCGCAAGCAATCAAGCTCAACGCGGTGTAGCGCGGCCCGAGATAAATAGTGAGAGCCAGACCGAAGAGGGTTAGCTCTGTGACGAGAGTTATCGCGCGCGCGCGCCACGTAAAACGGGGATGCAATAGGCATGCGGCGGCGAGGGTAATAACGAGGGCTGTAATGGCCCCAAGATTGAAGAGTTTGCCTCGGAGCACCCAGACGGTAAGAATACCTGCGGCACCGATGAGCGTAATTCCGACTGCTTCGCGCAGAAGCCGGTTCTTCCATTTTTCTTGGTCAAGTTGAATATTCGTAAGCGGATTAGTTTGCATGGAGGAAAAATCGGTAAATTCAGTTCTTGGATGCGCGACGGAGCGTCACGCCCTTAGCGAGGTCTTTTCTTATTGCTTACGCAAGTCCGATTTAGTACGCCAGAGTATGCACACGACCAAAGCTATAACGAGCCACAAGAGAAACCGTCGGGCCTGTCGTGTTGATCGAATATGGTTTATCGTAAAGGAGTGCATACCCCCAACCTACCCGCGCCACTAACGAAAGCGCATCCGTCCCAACAACTTCTGCTCCCAGACCCGCTTCGGCATACATTGTCTCTCTCGAAGAGCCGTACTCCCCTGTCTGTGTATTAAGTACCTTAGCCATCCACAAGCCGCCCGATATGTACGGGAGAAGCGTCAAGAGATTGGGTAATGTTGGTATTTTGTAATCGATGAGAAGATTAGGGACCATGACTGGATTGCGTGCAATATCTGCCATGAGATACAGAAAGCGCGCTTCGATGTCTATGTCTTTCAGAGCGAACCCCAAACCGACGACGGCTCCAAACGCAGCCGGCACTGCGGCGGGTGGAGCGATTGCGTAAGCACCCGCATCGATGCGGAAGCGTTCATAAAAGCGGATGTCCTCTGTTTGTGCCGAAAGTGCCGAAGTCACAAAAAATCCCACAAAGAAAAGACGCAGCACGGTCTTCAGACTATTTGTCGATGGAGAGCGTAGGAGCCTCCGCGCGAATTTTTTCTTGCTTTGTTCTTGCGATACTTTCGCGAATCCTTTGATTAACATTTCTGCCTCCGTCAATTATTCCGTTGTTGTGTCATGGTAAATATATCTTGAACGATGCCCTGTGAAATTTCATCGACGGCGTTGAACAGGCTGACATCGACTGGCGATTCGTTCGTAGATCCGCCTATTTGTTTTTCTCTCACGAGATCGAAAACTTTCGATTCGATAACAAGAAGTCCCGTCTTCTTATCGATGGTGTAAAAACCAAAAATCAAATAGTCTGCGCCTGTCGCCTTGTAAAAATCTTTGAGCCGAGCAGCCGAAACGTCTTGCGGAGTTTTGAAAAAACGCGCACCCGCTCCGTTGCTCGTTTTTTCATCGCTTCTGTTGTATTCAAAAATTTTCTTCATCGAATCGTCGACTGCGGTAGATAAACTCGAACTCAGCCAAAGATAGAGAGGCGACGCTGTCTTATCATAGAAATCCAAAATAGCGACGTTTGCCAACTCACCATCTGCGCCGCGCGACGACATCTTGTCTTTCTCTGCGGCGATTGCCGCGAATTGAATCTCGTCGAGCGTCTTCAGCGGCCGTTGCATTTCATCGACCATCGTGTTAAGCACGTCTTCGGTCGACGATGATTTGGAGGGAAAACTATCTTGAAACCAAACCAGCGATCCTGTTTGTAAATCAAACCCTCTTGCGAATGAAGAGCGGCCGTCCGGATGGAAAAGCAATAAATAGTCGGCTTGTGTTCGCTCTCGAATTTTGGACAACACTCCCTTAAGGGTCTTCTCAAAATGAGTCTGGGCTTTGTCGCGCAATGTTTGAAATTCGTTATACGCCAATGCACGCGCCTCGTTGTCGGCGGCCGCTGAAAGAATGAGTCGCGGCTCATCTTTAAGGTCTACAGTGCTTTCATAAGATAAGGTGCGCGACCGAATGTCACGGAGTCTATCAAAATCTTGGAAGTCCTGCCGCATAAGATCGTCTCCCGACAAGGCGCTTACACTGTAGTTTTTCTCGAGGAGGTGCATATAAAACGCGTTCAGTTCTATGTTGTCAACCGACGCCATCACTGCCACACGGCTCTTCGGTAAAATCGGTTTTTCCAGATAACGGTCTTTTTCAAGTAAGACAACTCTCTTAACCATATCAATAACAACCGTCTCGGGCTTCGAAGAAATCCGTAAGGTTGTCAATCGTTCGGTTTGTGCGTTGTAACAATAGAGCTTCACAATAACATGCTTCTTATCTAAAGGATTCTCGATGGAGTTTTCAATCTCGTCGGATGCCCCCTTCTCTCGTTTCTTCTCTTCATACTCAAACATTTCACCTGTAATAAGTATGCCGTTTTCGATTGCGGGTTTGAGTTTCTGGTACTCCTTCGCCGAATAAAGTACGCTATTTGCAATAGATAACTGCATGCGACGCTTTGAAAACTCATGCGGGTAGATGACCGAACCACGCTTTGTACGCGCATACGTCTTACTCAAAAAGATGGGAAATCGCAAAATTATCTCGCGAGAAAGTGGAGTGTCGACGCGCCTTGAGAAATAGCCAATCGCAACGCTGTCGGCTGCATGAAGAGGAGTCGCCGTTCCCGCGAGCCCTATGAGAAAAGAAAAGAGTGCGAAAGTCCGACGCAACGGCCTATTTACCTTTCTGCATCAGCTCAATCATCTGCGCAACAACGCTGTTCAAATCGTCTTTACGAGACGCTTGATAATTCTGGACAAAGACGACATCCATATTGTCGAGTTTGATAACGCGCACCCACGAATAACCTTGCCCCCAACGCGAGAGAGAAAGAAGAACGACATAACGCGCACCAAGGTTTTTCTTGAGTGCTTGGAGCATCTCAGCCTTCAGATTTTCAAAATTGAAGATGTGGAGTTTGTAAATATTCTCAAAAACTTTGTCTGCAACCGCGACTTGCCGTTGAGAGTTTCTGGGGTGGAAGAGATTGGTTACAAATGCAGTTTTCTTGATTGAGCGCACATCGAGCACATCGTCTGTCGTGTAAAAATCTGTCGCGTTGAATGCCTTCACCGTATAGCCTGCTTTCATAAACTCCATGAAGACGGCGTTCTTCAAGTCGTTTTCTCCTTCGACGAGAATTGCGATGTTCGAGTTTTTGGGAATACTCTCTTTGACGACGTAGTTACTCCGCGTACTCTTGCAATTCAGAGCAAATAAACAAACGAAGAGTGCCGTAAGAATGCCTTTCATGAAAGCGAAACGAGCAAAGAGAAACAATATGTAAAGCGATTACGCATCAAAGGAGGGTGCGGGGGAGCGAGCCTGTGTGGGAACTCGTGCAAGAGATACGAAACGGCGATTTTTTCCTCGCTGCGCGAGGCTAAGCGGTACAAATTCCTCCGCCCATGCACCCGTTCACCGCGAAAAAAATCGCTGTAGTAAATAGAATCTTAGACGGCTTCTTCCTTGCGACCGGGCAATTTGGCCATCAGGGCTTTCGCGCGCTCTTCAAGTTGCGATAAAGTCTTTTGAGCCTTTTCACTCAACGCGGTTGACTGCACCTTAGTCGCTTCGATAAACGTTGTCAAGCGGCTCGACGCCTGCGAAACAGCCGTGCGTACCTTGACGGCATTTTCTGATTGCACACTCTCGCCAGATGCGATCAATGCATTCACTTCTGTCTCGAGATTTTTGAGAATCTCGGTTGCGTTTGTGCGCACACTATCCCATGCACCAATGCCAAAACTCACGACTGTATTTATTCTTTCATTCATTGGGTACTCCTTCGGCGGCGCGCAGCTTCCCTTCGCGGGTGAGGCAGGAGTTCAGATATGCTCCCAACGTTTCCACACACACCCGAAAAATGAATCATGCAGCGCACGCCAATACAAGACATTTATTGTGCGTCGCACACTTCGTCAAGTAGAATCGCACCTGAAGCTATTTTTATGAAACAGCTTGCGAGACAAATAAGAAACAAAAATACCGTAGCACCAGGCGACGCAAAATCCGACGAGCCAACCAAAGAAGACATCGAGCGGAAAGTGATAGTTAGCAAATACGCGAGAGGAACCAATGATAAAAGGAATAAATAGAAACCAAGCGAGAGGCTTCGAAAACCAACGTGACAGAAAAACTGCCAGCGCCATCGTATTCGCTGCGTGTGAAGATGGAAATCCCAAAGCTTTCGGATCAACATAGATATGCCAAAAGACTGCAGGGCGCGGTCTTGCGAACATCGACTTCAGAAAATGCGCCGTACTCTCACTGAGGGTGAGGAGTAGAATCGTCGCAAGCAAGAAGAAAGCAAATTTTTGTTTATCGCGAAAAAGATAAACTAAGGATAAGAAAAGAATTGGGATTGCATAGGTACTCGGGCGACCAATATACTCACACAAAAGACTTAACCACGGCGGATTCACATATAGCGTCAAATACTCAAATAGAGCACGGTCTTGTGCTATAAGCCAATCCATTATTTCCCCACCCAATGCAACATCGGTTTCAGAAAAAACTCTTCGAGCGGAATTCCATTTGCGCCGACAAGCAAACTCCGCTTCGGCTTGAATTGCTGCTGAAATGCGTTCAAGCCCGAATGTATTTGCGCGGTCCGTCCGCTCTTGACCTCGATCGCGGTCAACTCACCATGAGTAAGAACGATAAAGTCGACTTCCTGATTTCTTTCGCGCCAATAGTAAAGCCGACATTCCCCACGGAGCGCCGCATTCGCAATGTAAGACCCCACGGCAGATTCCACGAGGCGACCCCAGGTTTCCGGGTCGCTGCGAACGGCGTCAAGTGGACGATCCATCAAAGCTGTCATGAGCGCCATATTAAGTACTTGGAGCTTCGGACTCGAACCACGACTCCGCGCAACAGAGCCAGCATACTTGCTCAGACCGCTCACCATGCCGGCTGCTTCGAGTAAAGATAGATAATGCGCGAGCGTCGTTGAGTTTCCTGCATCTTGTAACTGGCCTAACATTTTTGTAAAAGAAAGAATTTGCCCTGAGTATCGGCAAGACAAATCGAATAGACGCCGAAGTAACGCCGGCTTGTCAACCCGCGTGAGCAGAAGTACGTCGCGAGAAATCGAAGTTTCAATGAGACTGTCGATTATGTAACGCGCCCAGCGCTGCGGCGACTTGATAAGCGGCGCCGCACCGGGATAACCTCCGTAAAAAATATATTCGTCGAGTGTAAATCCGAATGCCTTATGCATTTCGCCGTAAGACCAATGAGAGAGCGGTATGATTTCAAACCGGCCGGCCAAACTTTCTGTGAGCCCTGAAGAAATCAAGAGCGGTGCCGAGCCTAAGAGGACGACTTTGACGTGTCTCGAACGTCGAGTATCTTCATCCCAGAGGTGCTTCACAATGCTCGACCATGTCGGTATCTTTTGAATTTCATCGAGTATAAGAACCGAGCCTCGCTCGTCTTTCGCTTCAAGCCGAGCTATTTCCCATTGCTGCTCTATCCATTGATTGCTTTGCAGTGTCGGCTGATCTGCGCTGGCATAGTGGATAGGCATACGTAGCTTATTGGCAACTTGGTTTACCAAAGTAGACTTTCCGACTTGCCTCGGCCCGGACACAACCTGGATAAACCGTCGTTTTTCAGTCAATCGAGCCTTCAGGACAGCCTCTTGAGGTCGGCGATGAATTTCCCATTTACTCAACATATTGAGTAATTTTACTGAATACAATGAGTATGTCAACTAAAGTAAGAATTATTCAATACTACAATTTACTCAATGTATTGAGTATTTTTACTCATTGCATCGCGTATATTTACTCGGAAATCTGAGTATTTCTATATAAATGAGCAAGCGAATTTAGGCTGAGACAGAACTCTCTTAAGCGATGCGAAAAGACGATTATTCCTGAAAAAAAACACGCGCGGCTACAAAAAATCAGCAAATCAGCGCGAAATCTAATAGCACGCCGCTTTGGTGGAAGAAGTGGTGCCGATTAGCGTGGGCTTAGCGCAGAAAAAATCGTACCAGCGAGTTCTCGCCTACACTTAGCCCCTTTCATATCTTCTTGTTGTTCTTGTCGCCGACGCTGCGGGATTTTCTTTTGCGCATGACGAATTCTTTCGACTATGTTGTGATTGGAGCAGGCCCTGGGGGGTATAGTTCAGCAATACGCGCAGCACAGTTGGGGCTCAATACTGCGGTTGTCGAACGCGAAAATGCCGGAGGAATATGCCTCAACTGGGGATGTATTCCGACAAAAGCACTCCTTACTTCGGCACACCTTTTCGACCGCCTGAATTCCGGTAGGTTAGGAATTCACAGTGAAGCAAACCTCAAGGTAGACCTTGGCGCAATTATCGATCGTTCCAGACAAGTGGCATCGAGATTGCAGACAGGAATCAAGTCGCTCTTCAAAAAATATGGCGTAACCCTGATCGAAGGCGAAGCACGCTTTGCAAACAAGCAGTTAATCCAAATTAAATCTAACACAGCGAGCCGAGATATTTCTTTCAAATTCGCGTGTATAGCTACCGGCGCGAGGGCGCGTCCTCTGCCGCAGTTAAATTTCTCTAAACGCGTCTGGCAATACCGAGACGCTCTAACAAACAAAGAGCTTCCTAAGAGTATAACCGTCATCGGCGGCGGCGCGATTGGCTTGGAATTTGCCGATTTTTTTCTGAGCTTGGGCAGCCACGTCACCCTTATTGAAATGGCAGAGCATATCTTGCCCAACGAAGACCAAAAAATTGCTGATGCGCTCAAGAAAGCTCTCACAAAACGCGGAATGACCATCTATGAGAAGTCACAGATTACAAGTCTTAAAGAAGATACAGACACCGTTTCCATCCATCTGCAAGATGCGGACGGTAAACAGATAGATTTGAACTCGGACATTCTCTTAGTTGCAATAGGCGTATTGCCCAACACGGAAAATCTCGGCATCGATACTTGGGGGATTTTGGACAACCGAAAATTTATCACGGTGGATGCGAACCAGCAAACCAGCATTCCCTCGATATTTGCACTGGGCGACGTCACATTTGGAAAGCTGCTCGCACACAGGGCAGCGCACCAGGGTATCTACGTCGCCGAGTATCTTGCCAAGAGAAATCCCCGCCCCATAGCCGAAATCCCAGGCTGCATCTATACTTCTCCACAAGTGGCTACAATCGGGTTTACAGAAAAAATGCTCCTCGAAACTAAGCGTGAATACTTGCAAGCGGAATTTCCTTGGCTCGCATCGGGCATGGCTCTCGCTGCAAATCAAGAAAGTGGATTCACGCGTCTTTTCACCGATAAGAACTCGGGTCAAATCTTAGGAGCCCAAATAGTCGGCGAAAACGCCTCGGAACTTATCGGGCAAGTTTCTTTGGCAATGAGCTCTGAACTCTTGGCTGAAGACTTTGTACATACAGTTTTCCCCCACCCGACGCTTAGCGAGACTGTCGCGGAGACGTTCGCGCTCATCGAAGGCGAATGCGTGAATTATTAGTTTTTTTGGCCGTAACCGATTTTTGTTTTTATGCTCTTTGATGTACCGTGTAAGAGACGCGATTTAAGCGGCAAGTGTGTCAGTCGTCTTATTACCATGCGTGCACAAGGAGTCTATCATGAAAGAGCGTCTAAACTATCAAACCGCTTCGCCCGAAGCAATGCAAGCGATGATTCAACTGGAAAAGCAAGTCCACCAAGGCGGTATTGAGGAGTCCTTATTAGAACTCGTCAAAACGCGCGCATCGCAAATCAACGGCTGTGCTTGGTGCTTAGATATGCACACTAAAGACGCAAGAGCGCGTGGCGAAACGGAGCAACGTCTCTACCTGCTCTCTGCGTGGCGCGAAGCACCATGCTTCACCGAGAGAGAACGCGCAGCGCTTCTCTGGACAGAACTTGTCACAGTGATTGGCCCGCACGGCGTTGAAGACGCAGCCTATGACGAAGCGCGAAAACATTTCGACGAGAAATCGCTCGTAAACCTGACGCTTGCAATTATCGCCATCAACGGGTGGAACCGCTTGAACGTCGCCTTCCGCACCAAAGTGGGCGATTATGTTAGCCCGCACAAGAAACACTAATCGCGCTAAATTTTGCGACACCCCCTGAGTCTGCTGGAGAACCTTCGATGACTTTACCTGCTAACTCGTTTCAAAATCATAACTGCATCCATGAAATTATCTCTGGGACGATTATTTTTTCTCTTTGCTGTTCTCTCTTTCTGGCTTCCCCTCTCAGCAGATGCAAACCGCTATTTCTTCTATAAGGCGACCCTCGACGAAACAACAATTTATCTCATGGGCTCGATGCACATGGGGTTGCCACAAGATCCTGAATATCCTAAAAAAATCTACGAAGCGCTCGATAAGAGCACGGCATTCTTACTCGAGGGCGAAGTGCGCAGCGAAAAAATCCGAAATAGCCACGTTCAAGAAGCGAACTTACCGCACAACGAAACAATCCAAGCGCACTTAACCCAGAACGAATTCGATAGTTTTACAAAACTCTTGCAGAAGTTGGGGATCTCCCAAAAAACGGTGGAGCGATTCCAACCTTGGTTCATTGAGTTCGTCGTCGGGTATCGTCTCGCATTCAACGAAGGGTATGTGCTCGAGTATGGCACAGAACATCGACTGCTACGCTACTTAGCGCGGCACAGAAAGAAGAACCCACCGCACATCTTCACTATAGAGGCGCAAGATGAAGTGCTGCGCGCTATGAACACGCTCAAGCTGGAAGCCCAATTAGAACGCTTCCGTTCATTTTTGGTCTACGCAAACAAAACAGGCGAGAGCAATGTCGCTGAAATGGCGACACATTGGCGTAACGGAGACGATAAAAAAGTCCTTGAGATTTTTCATTACAACCATAAAGCAAATACTACAATTTCAAATCCATTCGCAAAGATATTGCTTTACGACCGCAACCACCGCATGGCTGAGCGCTTAAAGCTTATTGCGCGCTACCCCGGCACTTATTTTTTTGTAACCGGTGCAATGCATCTCATCGGGCCAGAAAGCATTGTTGAAATTTTGCAACAATTAGGTTTCAAGGTGGAGCGGCAATGAAAGGTTGGGGCTGCGAAAAATGCGACGGCTTGAGTTACCGCGTGCGTCCGCAACTGACGCGTTTGCGAACGACGCGTATTCTCGAAGTGTGCGATTGTGTCGAGACTCTCTGCCTTTCGTGCTTAGGCGACAAGACTGCACCCTACCTCTACTTAGACGAGGCGACACACACCATTAAACCTTGCGCGTGCAAAGGCGCTCGCGATAATTTCTCACGCGTTAAAGATTTATTTAGACTCTCGAACATCCCGCTCAAATACCGTTTTCACCGCTTACGAGAATTTAACCTACAACCGCAATATCCCAACCCGACACATTCGTCAGAACTCGAAAACGTCAAGATGGCGGCGGCGATTGCGCTGACCGCTGCGTTCGACCGGGCAAGACTCTTTATCGAAGCACAGAAAAACTTGCAAAGCGGTTCGCAACAAGTCAACCCTCTCGACCTCAAGGGTCTCTTTTTTATCGGCCCCCCCGGCACCGGAAAAAGCCTCCTTGCCGCAATGATTTTGAACGAGCTTATTCTCACGGCTCGTATGCCTTGCCGTTATGTAAAAATCTCGCGTGACTTTTTTCAGCAGCTACGCTCGACTTTCAATAACGACTCTTCAACGTATGGCCGCACAGAGACAGTCTTCAACGAAATTGCAAGTCAAGAGATTCTTGTCATCGACGATTTCGGCATCCAATCCGACTCGGAATGGGAGCAACGCACACTCTATGATCTCATCGATGCGCGTTATGAAAACGACCTTCCCACAATTATCACCTCGAACATCGATTTGAATCAGGTGCGCACGCTGTTCAAAGGGCGGATTTACTCTCGCTTTGCTGAGATGCTGCACACGGTCGAGTTTTTCAACGTGAGAGATTACCGGCAAGACATGCAGACAGGCTCTTAGACTTAAAGTACGCTTCCTTTATTTCCACTTTACGCCGGCAGCACGCTGTCGGAAAAAGCAAAATGAATTTCATTACCAAATATATCGGTGGCTTCTTCGGTTCCATCCTTGAACGCATCGTCGTTTTTTTTGCAGCACTCCTCTTAAGCCAAGCGCCGCAATACATGAACTTATATCTCAATGTGCTCGCAGGCGCGAAAGCCGAGTCACAAAAATCTGTCGAACTCATCAAAGAGAAAGCACAAGAAGTCGGAATGGATACGAAGCAGTTCATCGCCGACCTCATGGGCTCGCAAAGTCAAGCGGGTAAGAAGTCCGCAGAAATCCATCAAGCGCAGATTTCCCGATTTGAAGCGCTCTCTGCCGCGTTCCTTTCGATTAAGAACTCCTCAGCTTTCACACGTCCCTTTGCATTTCTGCGGCATGTCGATTGGTCGCTTGCAAAAAGCGTTCAATTTCAACCGGCGCTTCCTTTTACTCTCGAATCGTTGCTGTACGTGATTGTGGGAATTATTCTCGGTATGCTACTCTACCGCGCATTGCTATTTTTTCCAAAAAAACTTTTTGGAAAAAAGGGCACTCCGCCTGCAAAGGTTTGAGGTTTA
The DNA here is from genome assembly GCA_963205035.1 of Spirochaetota bacterium. Taxonomy (GTDB): domain Bacteria; phylum Spirochaetota; class Leptospiria; order Turneriellales; family Turneriellaceae; genus Turneriella. The sequence continues at coordinate 8,106 of CAUJII010000091.1, read as the reverse complement.
CGAAGCTCTATGCCAACGACTCTCCCCACGCCCGAACGCTCTAAAATCCCCAAGACAATGGGTGTGCTTCTCATCATTTTTGCATCTATTTACATGATCTATTCGCTCTTCGGTGCCGTCACAAGTCTTATGACCGACAACTTAACGGGATTCTTTGCGACAATTTTGAGCGCTAGCCCTGAGTTCAAGAAAGCGGGGATCGACTGGAACTCTGCCGTGAGCGTGCTCAACCCCATCTTTCAAGCGCAAGGTTTGAGCAGACTCTGCGCTGCTCTAATCTCTGCCTTTGCACTTTTTGCTGCGATAAAACTCGTACAGTACCGAGCCGAGGGCGTGAAATTTTCCATAGCTTGGGCAATCGCTGCTTTGGTCTATCTCGTGCTCGATGCTTTGGTTTATATTTTTTACATAAGCCCCATCGTGGTGAAATTTGTCACGAAATTTTCTGAACAGCTAAAACCGTTCGTTGCACCCGAGGAAGGCGCGTCCATCGAAGCGCTTTCGACCCTCGTCACCGGCATGGGAATCACTTCTCTAACCGTCACGGCAGTGATCATGGCGGTCTTTCCTTTACTCACTCTGATTCTTCTCAAGACAGAGGGCGTCAAAAAAGCGTGTGACTAAGTCGCCATTTTCTTTCGACGAAATAGTCTGCGCGTCCATGCGCCGACTTTGCGAAAGCCGCGCGGTATCTCGAAAGTCTCCAGAAGTTCGCTGTAATCGTCTTGATTTTCAAGCATACTGTGCGAGCTCATGGCTTGTGGGAAATAGATGATAAAGCTTGAATCGGCGCAAGTCCGCGATAGAATTTTTGGAATATCGTTCATGAACGGAGTAAAAGACACGCTCCGCTTGTGTGCTCCGAAAACGACAAGCAAGCTGTCGGCTGCTCTGTCTGAACATAACTCTTCGAGTTCGTGAATGTCAAACGGTTGAAACTCGATTCGTGTTCCCTTTTTGCTATTACCAGAAAAATCAACCTCTTTGACGGCGTTGAGCGTCGTGGGAACTCCAAAGAAACTTAGGCTCGTGCTGAGTTGTTTGCTCAAGTGGCCCACTGTTTTTAGAAATTTCTGAAATCCCGCTTCAAACTCCGCATTTTCGGCAAGGACAATCTGGATATTTTTGTAAACGTTTAGAGGCGACTCAATCTTTGAGACTAAAAGCGTCGTCTGGCATTTCTTGATGACCTGATCGAGAACGGACCCAAAGATGCGATCAAATGCAGAAATCTTACCGTTCCACCCCAATACAATCGAAGTGATCAAAAGTTCTTTTGCTGCATTCAAAATCCCCTCGGGGATGTTATAGTGAATACGGGTCGATACACGCAGCACTCTATCGTATTCGGCAGCTTTTGTTTCGGCCTTTTCGAGCATCTTGCGTGCGCGCGCCACGCCGTCGCTCTGCTTGGCATCATTGACAACAGCGAGCGTAAAAAGCGGCTCTTTTGTTTTGCTGTCGCTCAACATGACTGCTAAATCGAGCATACGTTCGATGGTGTTGGGGTTTGAAATCGGTATCAAGATGCGCTCTTCACGCGCTGTGTCTGAAACCCGCTTCTTGCTTTCTTGAATGACAAGACGACGCCCATAGAACTCGACAATAAACGAACTCGCGACACAGCTTAACAGAATGAGCACCATCGTTGCATTCAAAATATCTTCATTAAAAAATTTGAGCTGCATGCCAACGAGAACAACCGCGAGAGTTGCCGCCGCGTGAGCAATACTCAACCCAAAGACAACCATTGTTTCGTTCCAGGTGTATTTATACTGGAACTTGGCAAGCGCGGCCGCTGCAAACTTAGCGACAATCGTGAAGCCTACCATAACAAACGCGATGGGTAGATACCCCGTGCTACCGAAAAGTCTATGGAAGTCGATGAGCATTCCTACAGAGATGAGAAAGAAAGGAATAAAAATCGCATTGCCGACAAACTGGATGCGGTTCATGAGTGCCGAATTTTCAGGGATCAGTCTGTTGAGTGCCAAGCCGGCAAAAAACGCCCCGATAATGGGTTCGATTTTGGCGGCCTCTGCGCCAAAGCTCAGCGCAAAGACGACAACCAGAACAAACAGGTACTGCGACACGCCTTCGCTTTCGAGCTTGCGGAAAAACCACCCTGCAATTCGCGGCACAACGAGGAATGCAAACAAAATGAGCAGAGTCAGCGAAACAATCATCCGAATTGCGAAGAGCCAATCCATCGCTCCGTCTGAGAAAGCTGCCATGACTGCCAAGACGAGAAGAGCTAAGGTATCGGTGACGATGATTGCGCCCACGGCCACCGTGACCGCTTCATTCTTGGTAATTCCCAAATGGCTTGCGATGGGATATGCAATGAGCGTATAAGACGCCATCATCGCGGCGAATAAGAGGGCTGTCGGAAGCGAAAAGCCCAACAGATAAATGCCTGCAAGCGTGCCAATCGCCTCGGCGAGCGCAAAACTCAAGATGCCGAATGAGATGCTTCGGTTTCGGTTTTCAGCGAACTCGTTCATGTCGAGCTCTAAGCCTGCTTGGAACATGATATAGAGCAGGCCGACCGTACCAAACATCGTGAAACTGGCGTCGCGTGCAAGCAGGTGGAGACCCGTGGGACCGACAACGGTACCCGCCAGAATGAGGCCGACAAGGCCGGGTATCTTCGCCATACGGAGAACCAATGGGGCCACGAGAATAATCAGGATGATGAGGCCGAACGATACGACAGGGTTCGTGATGGGAAGCGCCATTGTGTAGCGAAAAGAGTGCCTAATCCTCTCGGCAAGTCAAATAAGGCCCCGCCCCGAGTAACTATTCGGGGGCCACGCCCTGAGTAGTAGCGGGCGTGGGAAAAATCAGGTGGAGATTTTTAAGCTTTGCGAAAAATTTTGCCTCAAAAGTTTCAAAAAATCATGAGCGCCGGCTTTTCCTTTTAGAAAAGCCTCGCAAAACGGTTTGCAACCTGCTCATGATTTTCACGGGTAGTCATCCTGAAAGACGGGAAAATTTTTCGCCGTGGCCCCACCTGATTTTTCCCACGCCCTGAATAGTTACTCTATTTTTTACAGAAATCCCAAAATTTCCTTATATTAGAGATACCATGCCCGCCCATCGAGAGCCAAACCTCGTCCTCGCACAAAAAATCCGTGCGCTCTGCATCGAAACACTCACAGAGGCTTATGAAACCGCCGGTCTGAGCGGCCTTTGCGCCGAAGGCCGGTGGGAGGCTGCGCTGGGAGCTCTCGCGCACCTCGATCTCAAAAAGGCTCTCGATGCCTCACAAAAAAAATCCACCCCTCGCAAAGTTACTCCAAAAAAAACGAGATAATCCCGGTTTTTGCCTTTACGCCACTGCGGGGTTCCTTCGTTATGTCACATTATGGCAGATCAAAAACCCATCTCTAAAAGCCAGCTCTTAGCGTCGTTGGCTGAAAAAACCACTTTAAACAAGAAACAGGTTGAAGCAGTCCTCGAAAATTTGACGGCGATTGCATACTCGGAAGCAAAGGCTGCGGGAAAATTTACACTCCCCGGCTTAGGCATTTTGAAACTCGTCGACCGCCCTGCGCGCACCGGACGCAACCCTGCAACAGGCGAGCAAATCCAAATACCTGCAAAGACAGTCGTAAAATTTACTGTCTCTAAGGTTGCAAAAGAAGCAATCGCAGGCGCACCGAAAAAGAAATAATCGCTCGAAAGAGCGGTTCACCGACTATCCTTTTTTGCATCGATAAGGCTGCAGGCGTAACAACGCGCCATGCGGCCAAAAAACTTCTTTTAGCGAAAGGCCGTGGGTTTGGGGTCGAGGGAATTCTCGACCCTTTTGCTTCAGGTCTCTTGTTGGCTGCCAAAGACGACTCGACGCGTTTTCTCTCTTATTACCTGACACTCCCCAAAACCTATATTGCCGAGTTGTCGCTGGGCCGCGAAACCGACACTTTAGATAACACGGGGCGCACCCTCCGCGAACTCACCGTGCCTTCCCTCGACGAAAAGATGTTCCGTGAGATCGAAACACGCTTTGTGGGAGACATCTCCCAAATGCCGCCGCTTTTTTCTAATGTGCAAGTGGATGGTCGCCGGGGGCATGAAGCGGCGCGTGCAGGCGAAAGTCTGGAACTCAAACCGCGGACCGTCCAAGTGCTTTCGCTCGATATCGCACAAAAAAGTAGCAACATATTACACCTGCGCACGGTGGTCCGCTCGGGCACGTATATCCGATCGCTAGCGCGTGATGTGGCGCACGCCATCGGCACCTGCGGTCACCTCTCGGCTCTCCGGCGCGTCGCCATCGGGCGTTTTACGGTTCCTGAAAGCACAGAAAACTCTAACGCCAATCCTGTGGGATCTATAACGCAAACGCTCACCGATGCAGAGGGGCTCTATTTTCTCGAAGAGCTCGCCATCGACTGGCTGACTGCAAAGAATTTCTATCAAGGGCAGAAGCCTCTTCTTCAAGAAAAGAAGCCCGATGGGTTATATCGAATTTTTTTCGATAAGAACTTCTTGGGAATTGCGCGCGTTGAAAATCAAAAACTTTGTGTCGAAAGAATTTATCCGCAAACGCGAATTGAAGCACTGCTTGCTCAAAGTAAACCTCTGCGTTAACAACGCACCCATTCTTGGGTGCGGGAAAATCAGGTGGGTATTCTTACGTCTTGCAAAAAATTTTGCCTCAAAAACTTCAAAAAATCACGAGCGCCGGCTTTTCCTCTTAGAAAAGCCTCGCATAACGGTTTGCAACCTGCTCGTGATTTTCATAGTTATTCATTCGAAAAGGCGGCAAAATTTTTCGCCGTGGCCCCACCTGATTTTCCCGCACCCAAGCTCTTAGAGCGCGCTTTTTGGCACAAGGTCTCTTCGGCAACGTGTTATATATTAACGGCGGGTTACCGAACTATTGTACCGACCACCCGCCGTTCTTTACCTTCGAGAAAAACTCAGTTACACTCCTTTCGTTTTGCGCGGTTTCTTTTCTTTTACCGGTAACGCAGAAGGCGCGTTCTCGCTCGTCTTCATCGTGATGTGTGCATCTTTTCCATAATTACCAACGAGGTCCATGTCATAATCGGGTCGGTGCGGTTTCTCAATCCATTCGCGCAGACGGTCGATGTATCCAAAAACTGCCGGTACAAAGATAAGAGTCATCAAAGTCGAAATAACAAGTCCTCCGATAATCGCAATCCCCATCGCGGTGCGTTGCTTCGCCGCTTCGCCCAAGCCTAATGCAATCGGTAGAGTGCCTGCAATCATCGCAAAAGACGTCATGAGAATCGGACGAAGCCGCGCCTTGCCTGCCTCGAATATGGCGTCGTTTAATGCCATACCACGGCGGACGCGCTGCAGAGCGTAGTCGACCAACAGAATCGAGTTTTTTGTCACAAGCCCCATAAGCATGATAAGTCCAATCATACTGAAAATATTGAGCTGCTCGCCGAAAAGCGCCAACGAGGCAAACGCTCCAGAAATCGCCGGCGGGATTGCCGTGATAATCGTCACCGGAGTGATGAACGATTCATAGAGAGACGCAAGCACCAGATAGATAAAGAGAAGTGCCAAGCCAAACGCGATAACCATGTTGTCCATGAGTTCTCTCAAGTCTTCCGCTTGACCCCAGAACAGTGTGCGCACCCCCTCTGGCGGCTTCGCAGTCGTCTCGAGGATAATTTTCGCTTGGTCGACAGCGGTGCCAATCGCACCGCCTGGAGCCAAGTTCGCGTTGATCTTGATTACGCGCGAGCGATCTTGTCTGGAAATTTTAGAAGGGCCAGAGCGCATCTCTCCTTTACCTACATAAGAAAGTCTGATGGGTCGAGGCGGTTGGCTCAGGTTAGGTACATAACTTTTCTCAAAAGAATTTTTTAAGTTGCGCTGATTTTCTTTGAGTCGCATGCGGATGTCGTATTCGAGCCCATTGTCATAAAACTTACCGACAACACCACCCGCGATATGGAAGCGGAGTTCTTGTCCCGCCGCCGCCGGGCCAACTCCGACTTGCTGCATTTTGTCGGGATCCAAGACGACCTGATATTCGGGTTTGCCGGTTTCATAGTCAACGGCAACGTCGGTGAGGTCTTTAATCGTCTTCAGTTTTTCGGCGACGGCATTCGCGTATTTATCGAGCACCGCTAAATCTTCGCCCATGACGTTTAGGTTGAAAGGGTGCATGACTCCCCCGCCGACTAAACCATAGTCGTTGACGGCAACCTTTGCGTACGCCAAGTCTGCAAACATTTTGCGCGCTTCGTCTTTGATAGCCCACGATTCACGCTTGCGCCATTTCCGATCGACTAAGACCACTCCCAGTTCTCCCTTGTTGGAAAGTCCGGTGTATGTGCCTGAAACAGCAGCAATCAAATCAATTTCGGGAATTTTGCGAAGCCGATTTTCAATTTCTTCGGCCATAAGGCGCGTGCCTTCTAAGCTCGTCCCTGGTGGCATTTCATAGTTCACGAGAAATTCAGGTTGCGTATTCGGCGGCATAAACGTTTTCTTCACCATGCCGCACGATGCACAGTTACCGAGCATCACAGCAACTGAGATACCGACAGTCACCAGCGGACGGCGCAGCGTGAAGTGCATGATCGTAGCATATACTTTTTCGAGCCAATCTTGGAACCTGTTGAAAACACGGATCAGCTTGTTCGGCTTGTCGTGCGCATGGCCGCCATAGTATGCTGAAAGCATGGGAGCGGTTGTGACCGCGTCGAAGAGCGAAATGATCATCGCGAAAACGACGGTAAATCCCAATTGCTTGAGGAATTGCCCGACAATTCCCGAGAGAAAACCAATAGGTAAGAAAACCGCAATGACCGTTGCCGTCGTTGCGACAACGGCGAGCAACACTTCGATGGTGCCCGTCTCCGCCGCCTTCACAGGATGCTCCCCCTCTTCCATTTTTCGAAAAATATTTTCTCGAACGACAATCGCGTCGTCGACAAGAAGTCCCACAGAAAGCGAAAGAGCTAAAAGTGTAATGACGTTAATGGTAAATCCCATCGCGAGCATGAGAATAAACGCGCCCAAGAGAGAGTTAGGTAGAGCAATGCCCGTGATAATAGTCGAGCGCCAGTTTCCTAAGAAGAGATAGACGACGATGACGGCGAGAATGATACCAAAGAGGATTGCCTCTGCAACGTCTGCGATATTGATTTTGATCCAGTGCGCGGAATTTCTGATAAGAGCGATTTCTGGAGCCGCAGACGCTTTCAGGATTTCACTGCGAAGAGAGCGCAGCGCGTCGTTGGTTTCCTGCGACTTTGAACCTTTGACGACTTGCTCTTGCAACGCCTGCAACGCACTCCCAATCGTCGGATGCCCTTTAGCGAGCGCGCTATCAGCAACCGCCTTAAACTCTGCGGTGAGGTCATTCGCTTTCTTATCTTTGCGCAAGAGTTCTTTAATCTGGTTAAGCGTCTTGAGCGCCGCAGGCTGCAAATCGGCATTGATTTGATCGACCAACTTTAGCGCCGCGTCGGCAACGTAGACTGTGTTAGCGTCGGATTGTTTATAGATGTCAACCAAGAGTGCCGGGCGTCTTTCGCGCGCCATTTTCTTTTGGTCGATAGGCTTACCGTTGAGGTCGAGAGGATCGGAGTCGATGGGCAAGTAGAGTGTCGCAATCGATTTCGGGTCTTCTACACCATCGTATACCTTGGCCATCCGTTTAAGGAGTAACGCACTCCCCGCATCACCGCCAAACGAAACGACGGTATTTTCGATTTGCTTGAGTTTCTCAAAACGGCCCAGCGTTCGGAACGCCAGCTCTTTGCTACCGGTTTCGTTTTTGCCGACAGGAACGTTTGCGCCATAAGCGCGCAGGTTAGCCGCGATCCAAGTTAAAGTCATTTGGTTGGCGTTCAAGAGATTACGATCAACCTCGACTTGGATCTCTCGCTTCTGACCGCCCGAAATTCTGACCGCGCCGACTGAGGGAATCTGCTCGAATCGAGGTTTGATACGCTGGTCAACATAGTCATAGAGCTTCGCCGGCGGCATCTCTGCTGCTACCGAAAGACGAATAATCGGTTGGTCGGCCGGGTCGAAACGCTGCACGAGAGGCTCGTCGATTTCTTCGGGAAGGTCGCGCCTAATTTTTCCAAGCTTGTTGCGGACTTG
>CAUJII010000090.1 GCA_963205035.1 Spirochaetota bacterium | reverse complement strand
AAAATAACCGACTCGATGCAGAGCGCTATCGACGAAACGACACGGCGAAGAAAGTTGCAAGAAGAATTTAATCGCGCAAATGGAATTACTCCGCAGACGATTCAAAAAGAAATCAAAGACTTTGTCGAACGCGAGCGACTCATCGAAGAAGACCAGTGGAAACGGATTGAAGAAAACTTGCACGAGTTTGCGCGAAAGAAATTCAAGTCGCAAGACGCTTGGAAAAAAGCCGTCGAGAAGGCGATGTTCGACGCTGCGAAAAAGCTCGACTTTGAAAGAGCGGCGACACTGCGCGATTTATTGAAGAAGAAAGAAGACGAGGCGGAATAAGCCCCGTCTTCCTCGCACGCGGGTGCGCAACCGCTTACAAATCTTGTTCGATGTACTTGCCTTTGCCACGAGCGACAATTTTTCCAATGTCGTCTTCGAGCTCGGCGCGATTCTCAATCACACGCTTATTTTTTTTCACAAAATATCCGCGCAGATAAAGCGGCTCGTTTACTCTTGCGAGCTGCAAATAGCGAATGGTCACTTCACCCGTCGTGACATTCAAATTGAGCGCTTGGTTGATTTTCATCATCACTTCGTCGAGCATGACGCCAATGATGCCGGGGTGGACGCACTCGGGCTGGTTGCCTTGAAAATGCACTGGCAACACTATTTCACCGTAAGCTGTTTTAGTATCTTCGTCGAAGCGTAAATCGAGCTTGAGGCCCTGCTCGTTATCTGGGCTGGTACCGAAGCTCAGGTTTTTTTGCTTTCTCAGTACCTTCATGGGCACTTGTTACATTTCGTAACACCCCGTCAAGGAGTATTCAGTTTCGAGCTGGAGCGTGAGCTGCGCGCGCGAGTTGTAGCAACACTTCCAATCATTTTCAGAAAGTCAGTCGCGGTTTGGGTGGCTCAACTGAAAGAGCTTTATGGCGTATCGCACTCTCTGCTCTTGCACCCATGGTTCAAGTTCAAATCGGCGACGCGAAGGGGGATTTCCCCCGCGAGACGACCTTTGCAGACGTTGTCGAGACGCTCGCTCCCCAAAAGCGCAAGACCGCGCTCGGCGTCGAAGTCGATAAAAAAAGCTATGACTTGAACCGACCGCTTTCGGTCGCAGTAGACGCGACGGGTGAGCGGCTTGCGCTGAGCGCCGTCGAAGCGAGTAGAACCACCGCAATCATTGCGACAGTTCTCACCTTCGAAGACGAGGCGGGCAAAGAAATCTTTTGGCATTCGAGTGCGCACGCTCTGGCGCAGGCGCTCAAGCGGCTTTATCCCAAGATACAACTCGAAGACGGGCCTGTCGTCAAGAACGGCCCCGGATATTTTTTCTACGACGTGCTCCTCGAAGAAAAAATTACCGAAGAGGCTTTCGAGAAAATTGAAGCAGAGATACAAAAAATCGTTCGCGAAAACCACGCCGTCAAGCGGTTGGTTATGGAACGCAGCGCGGCAGTCCAAAAATTTCGAGGCATGGGCGAAGACTTGAAAGTCGGCATCATCGAAAAGCTCGCCGCAGATGCGGAAATAAGTATCTATGAGCAGGGCGAGTTTGCGGATCTCTGCCGTGGCCCGCACGTCCCATCTACCGGCAAGCTGGGTGTCTTTAAACTCACCACTGTCGCTGGAGCGTATATCGGGGGTAAATCCGACAATGCAATGCTTCAACGTATCTATGCCGTCAGCTTTCCCGATAAGAAGCTCCTGGCAGACTATTTCAAGCGTCTTGAAGAAGCGAAGAAACGCGACCACCGACGGCTCGGAAACGATCTCGAACTTTTCACGACGAGCGAAGATATTGGCCCGGGGCTCATCTTGTGGCTGCCGCGTGGGAACGTTATTAAAGAAGAATTAGAAAACTGGGCCAAGACGACAGAAGCTGCGAACGGCTACGAGCGCGTGACGACGCCTGTTGTGACGAAAGAAAAGCTTTTCTTCACGAGCGAGCATCTGCCGCATTACATGGATAGTATGTTCCCGCCGATGCAGATGGATAACGAGAACTATTATATCAAGCCGATGAACTGCCCGTTCCACCACACGATTTTTGGCCACCGCCCGCGCAGCTACCGCGAGCTCCCGCTGCGTCTTGCCGAATACGGAACCTGCCACCGGTACGAAGATTCGGGCGCTCTCATGGGACTCATGCGTGTGCGGGCGATGCAGATGAACGATGCGCACATCTATTGCACACAAGAGCAAGCCGTCGAAGAGTTCAAGGCGGTGATTCGCCTCCACGAGTATTATTACAAGGCTCTCGACATCAAAGACTATCACATGGTCTTGTCGCTCAGAAACCCTACGAATAAAAAATACCACGGCGACGCCGCGATGTGGGATAAAGCCGAAGCGCTTACGCGCCAAGCGATGGAAGAATCGGGCGTCGAATTTATTGTCGAAAACGATGGCGCGGCTTTCTATGGGCCCAAGATGGATTTCCAAATTAAGAGCTCGATTGGGCGCGAGTTCACCTCGTCGACTTGCCAGCTCGATCTTTTCATGCCGATGAAATTCGACTTGAAGTATGTCGATAGCGATGGGCAGATCAAAAGACCCGTTTGCATCCATCGCTCTCCTTTAGGAACACACGAGCGTTTTGTCGGTTTTCTCATCGAGCACTTTGCGGGGGCTTTCCCCGTATGGCTTGCGCCTGAACAAGTGCGGATTCTGCCTGTGGGCCAAGCGCACTTAGATTACGCCTTTACGCTCAAGACGACGCTAAAGGATGCGGGTATCCGTGTACACGTTGAAGAACCCGAAGAAAGTTTGGGCAAGCGTATCCGTAACGCGGAAAAGATGAAGGTGCCTTATATGCTCGTCATCGGCGACAAAGAAGTGGCTGGGAAAATTATAAACGCACGCAATTATTTTACCGGAGAGCAAAAGGAATTTTCGCAAGAAGAATTTATGAAAACTGTAAAAGAAGAAATCCGGACAAAGAAAATTACTGAGATAGCAAAACCGTCCGCGACGCAAGGCACAGATAGCAAGAAATAAGACGGCAATTCTCTGCGCTTAATGAAAGAAGAACCCGGTAAAAATATTGTTTTGACCCAAGAGGAAATCGAGTACTGCTACGGTCTTCTCGACGAAAGCCTCACCCCTTACGATTGCGGTAAATTGTGCGCACCGGCAAACGGCGGAGAACCGCTGTGCTGTAGCGTCGAGAACGCGGTGCCGATGCTTTACCGCGAAGAGTTTAAGTATCTCTCTCACCGCACGGAGCTTTGGCGGAGGTGGCGTCCCAAGAGCGATGTCGATAAAAAAATGAAAAAAGACGACGAGACGCCGCATCTCGTCTTTTGCGAATGCAAGGGGATCGCACACTGCGAACGCGAAAACCGCTCGATCTGCTGCCGCACATTCCCTCTCGAACCGTATATCGATTCAGACGGTGTATTCATCGCTCTCATCTTTATGAAGGAATTTCGCGGCAAGTGTCCCCTCCTGACGCGGCTCAAAGACATCAAGCAAGATGTCATCGACAAACATTTCGAGTTCTGGAACTTTATGCTTTCCAAAAAGCAAGACGAATACGACCTCTACAAAGATACCTCGAAGGGTTGGCGTATCTCCGCCGCAAAAACGGGCAAACCGTTACCGTTATTATTCCCACGCAGTGGTTTAAGAAAGAACGGGGGTTTGGACTAACTGTTTTAATTTTTTTTCGATTGTGGGACTAATCTTCGGGCCCAAGCTTGTGACACCGGGGGATGTATTTTTCCAAAGAGTCTTGATTTGCGCAGAAAAAGTCTCTGGCGTCACACGATCCACCCGCGTTAAGTAATCATGCCAATCGGGGTGCTCCCCGTAATAGAGCCACGAGCGCGCATTGAAACTCGCACGGCGGTGGGCACTCTCCATCGCAAGCTCGATACCGCCTTTGAGCCCCGACTTGCTTTCTTCTAATTCGTTCGCTTCGATGCCGTGGGTGAGCTTCGATACTTCTTGAAGCGCAGTTTCGACAGCCGTCGCATATTTTTCTGGCGAGGTGGCGCACGAGATGCCCCACACGCCTTCGTGCAAGAATTGCGAATGGAATGTGCCGACGGAATAGCAAAGACCTTTTTTTTCTCTAAGCTCCGTGAAAAGTTTGGACGACATTGTGCCGCCCAAATAATGCGTGAGCACTTGCAGATCGGCGTCTTGATTGAAAGCTGTCTTTAGGCCAGGCAAAGAAATAACAAAGTTCATCTGCTCCAGATCTTTTGCGCGGTGTTTGAGATTCTGTTGCTTCACGCTGCGCGGCGTTTGAAATTCGGCCGCCGTGAAACCCGCACGCCGATAGCCCGGTTTCCCCGCGAGGGCGTGGTTGGTGCGGTCGAATGCCTTTCGGATCTGAGCGACGAGAGTAGACTTTTCTTTGGCCGATGAAAAAAGCGAACCAGCAAGAGAAAGCACTGCGCCTTCGGGGCCGTAATGCGTGCAATAAAACTTGTGGAGCCTATCGCGTGTTGAACGCATGATGCCTGAAGGATAACCTCCGACCGGCCTGCCGAGGGAGTTATCTCCCAACTGACTTTCGAAGAATAAATCGAACAGAAAATCGTCGGGCTGATCTTCTGTCATCTTGAGTTCCTCGATGATAACTTTTTTTTCTGAATCGAACTCGTTCTTCGCGAAGAGCGAATCGTAAAACATATCCGCCAAGACATCTATCGCAATCGGTAGGTGTCTGCCGCTCAAGCTGATGTAATAATCGGTAATTTCTTTGCTCGTCGAGGCATTCATGTGACCGCCCAAGCGATCAATCGAACGCGAGATTTCTGTATAATCGCGCTTTTTCGTTCCCTTAAAAAGCATGTGTTCGACGAAGTGGGAATACCCCGCCTCGTCTTTTTTCTCAAAGCGCGACCCCATCGGCAACCAAAGCCCCACAGTAGCGCTCGTCCGGTGTGGGATATTCTCCAAGAGAATAGTTAGTCCGTTGTCGAGAGTCAGGTGCTCGACGGGGTTTTTTGTCGCTTTGAATTTGAACGGCATGGAGATAAGACGCCTCACTCTGCGTCGCGGATTGAAAGCGAAATTTTGCC
>CAUJII010000089.1 GCA_963205035.1 Spirochaetota bacterium | reverse complement strand
GTGATCGAGCTGCTGGAGCATCACCGTCTTCTCGAGGTGACGCATGATGGCCGGGCCGATCTCCTCGCATTTGCGCTGGTAGGCCGCCGCGACCTCGGCGACGACGCGCTGTCGCACCGCCTCGTCGTCGACCTTGCTGTCCTGACCCAGCCACTCGCCGATGGGCAACTGCACCGCGAACTCACGTTCCAGTGCCTGCTGCAGGGCGGGGATGTTCCACTGCTCCTCCATGCTGCCGCGGGGCATGTGTTCCTCGACGATGGTGGCAACCACCTCGTCGCGGATGCCGTTGACGGCATCGAGCACGTCCTCCGCCCCCATCAGCTCGTTGCGCTGCTGGTAGATGACCTTGCGCTGGTCGTTGGCGACGTCGTCGTACTCCAGCAGGTTCTTGCGGGCGTCGAAGTTGTGCGCCTCGACCTTGCGCTGCGCGCGCTCGATCTGCTTGGTGAGCATGCGGCTCTCGATGGCCTCGCCCGGCTGCATGCCCACCCGTGACAGCAGGGCCTTGGTGCGCTCCGGGTCACCGAAGATGCGCATCAGGTTGTCCTCCATCGCCAGGTAGAACCGGCTCGAGCCCGGGTCTCCCTGCCGGCCGGAGCGACCCCTCAACTGGTTGTCGATGCGGCGTGATTCGTGCCGTTCCGACCCCACGATATGGAGGCCACCCAATTCTTTAACGCCTTCGCCTAAGATAATGTCGGTCCCGCGCCCCGCCATATTCGTTGCAATAGTTACTCGCCCCCGGTAGCCAGCCTCTGCAATAATCTGCGCTTCTTGGTCGTGGTGTTTTGCGTTCAAGACGTTGTGTGGTACTCCTTTGATTTGCAAGAGTCTTGCGAGTTTTTCGGAGTTCTCAATCGAGACGGTCCCCAAGAGTACTGGCTGTCCTTTGAGGTGGAGTTCTTTAACTTCTTCGGCAATCGCTTCAAATTTTTCACGCTGTGTGCGGTAGACTTTGTCTGCATAATCTTTCCGAATCAGTTTACGGTTTGGAGGGATTACTACGACGTCGAGTTTATAGATCTTGCGGAATTCTTCGGCCTCGGTATCGGCAGTACCCGTCATGCCGGAGAGTTTGTCGTACATGCGGAAAAAGTTTTGGAATGTAATCGTTGCGAGTGTTTGGTTTTCTTGCTTCACCTCGACTTTCTCTTTCGCTTCGATTGCTTGGTGTAGACCGTCGCTATAGCGGCGGCCTTCCATCATGCGGCCTGTGAACTCGTCGACGATGACAATCTCTCCTGCGTGGACTACATAGTCGACGTCGAGAGTGAAGAGTTTGTGCGCCTTGAGGCATTGGTTGACGTGGTGCACGAGCTCGACGTTCTGCGGAGCATAGAGGTTATCTAAGCCCAGGAGCTTTTCGACTTTATGGACTCCCATCTCGGTGAGGAGCACTGTGCGCGCTTTTTCATCGATGTCGAAATCGACTTTGTCTTGGAGCGATGGAATAATTTTATTCACGCGCACATATTCGCCTGCGTCTTGGTCGGCAGGCCCTGAGATAATAAGCGGGGTCCGCGCTTCGTCGATGAGGATCGAGTCCACCTCGTCGACGATGGCGAAGTTATGGCCTCTTTGCACGCGGTATGCTTTATGGTCGACCATGTTGTCGCGCAGGTAGTCGAACCCGAATTCGTTATTCGTACCATAGGTGATATCGGCGGCATACGCTTCGCGTCTTTCGGTGTGCCCCATATTGTTTCGTATGGCACCCGTTGTAATTCCATGGAAATCATAAAGGGGGCGCATCCAGTTGGCGTCGCGGCCTGCAAGGTAGTCGTTCACGGTGACGAGGTGGACGCCTTTACCGGCTAAAGCGTTCAGATAAACGGCCAGCGTTGCGGTGAGCGTCTTGCCTTCGCCGGTTTTCATCTCAGCAATCTTGCCGTCGTTTAGGGCCATGGCTCCCATGAGCTGCACATCGAAGTGGCGCATCTTCATAACGCGAACCGAAGTCTCGCGCAGCACGGCGAACGCTTCGGGTAAGAGAGCATTCAGTTTTTCGCCTTTAGCGAGCCGCTCTTTGAACGCAGGGGTTTTCGCCGCCAGTTCGCTGTCGGAGAGCTTTTGCACGCCGCTTTCGAGCGAATTAATTCGCTCGACCAGTGGGCGAATGCGCTTTAAGTCGCGTTCGTGCTTTGACCCAAAAACTGCCTTGAGTAGAAACTGAACCATCGGGTAAAATTGGAGTTAAAGATGTGCCGTCGATAACTAATGCGCACGCCCTCGCGGAGTAAACTCGTCTGACAACTCTTCGACAACCACCCAAGAAAAATCAATAAAGACGCGTTTTTTAATCAGGCCCCAGAAATTAAGAGAATTGATTAAAGCCCGCGCGTTGACCCGATGTTTCAAAAACAAATTTTGGAGGAAAATGTCTGGCATAGCCGATCGATAAAGGAGCTCTATACGTGGTACATAAAAAAGTCAGCAAGTCTTTAATCTTGGTTTCGGTACTGATACTCGCAGCGATGATTGTTTCCTTAGGCGTCATCCATATCTTTTTCAAGCATAATACGGCGAATCTTATTTTTCACGCCGCAGATACGGAACTCAAACGCACAATCCAAACTTTCGTCAGCGCATCCGATGCCTTTGAGAAGGAATACGACTCTGCTCGCAGTGCGGAAGCGCGCGAGAGGGTGCGCCAAAACTGGAACCAGGTTTTTGTAACAGTCAACCTCGCGAGTAGCCAGAAGCTCGGCAAGAATTTGCCGGAGATGCGCCTCATCGGTGACGAGAAAATTTTTGGGATGCGTCCCTTTGGCGGCGAAACGACCAGTCCCCGCATCGATTTCGAGAGGACTGCGGCTAAAGTCTTGGCGGAAAAGCGGCTTGCGTCTTACACCATGACAGATAAGACGCACTTGCGCGTAGCAGTCCCTCTGCCGATCAGCACGCACCCAGGTTGCGTCAAGTGCCACCAAATCCCTGTTGGTTCTGCGGATTATTTTGGAACCGCCAACGTGTATGTACCGTTAGCGCTTTACGAGAAGCAATCTTTGACCAATAGCGTCGCCGTCACTCTGGTGATTATTGCTCTCTTGGCCGTCGTCTTGATCGTCATGCTTCTCTTCCTTAAACGTCGCATCTTCAAGCCCGTCGAATACTTGGCCGATATGGTGGAGACGATGGCGTCGGGTAATTTGGAAAACTCGATACGCATTTTTGGTACAGACGAAACGCAGTCGGCGCTTTCGCAGCTTTCCGCGCTGCAGCAAAAATTTAACGACACAATCAGAGAAATTCAGCTTCACTCCGAATCGGTCTTGGGTGCTGCGTCTCACATCGCGCAAACCGCGCAAGACTTATCGAAGACGGCAAGCCAAGGGATCGAAAGCGATACGGGCGGTTCTGGGATTCAAAATCTCATCGATTCTATCGAGATGAACGCCGAGAATGCGCAGCGTACCGATGCAATCGCGAATGCGACTTTGAAGCTCGCAGAGGAAGGCGGTGCATCGTTCAAGAAAACGTTTGCAGCGCTCCAAGATATCGTGCAAAAAATTTCGGTAGTCAAAGAAATTACCGATCAGACAAATCTTCTGGCGCTCAACGCGACTATCGAGGCGGCGCGCGCTGGTGAGAATGGGCGCGGTTTTGCGGTTGTCGCAACCGAAGTGGGTAAGCTTGCCGAGATGAGCCGTGACGCGGCAAAAGAAATCGACTCCGTTGCAAAAAAATCCATCCAATACTCTGAGTTTTCGGGAAAGCTCTTAGACGAGATGCTGCCTTCCATTGAGCAGACGACGGGGAATGTACGCGAGATTAGCGCACGCTCGGAAGTTCAGGTTCACTCTGTGGACGAAATACGCGGTATCTTAAATACTCTGTCCAGGATTACGAGCTCGGTGGCGTCGGCGGCGGAGGAGCTTGCGGCTTCGTCGGAGGAGCTTAATTCGCAATCGTTGACTCTAACCGAGCGGCTCCAGTTTTTCCACTTGCGCGCAGAATAGTTAGTCGACGTATTCCTCAAGGCATCGGATAAACATTCGTGTACTAAAAAAAATATCATTCTATCCGCTTTTCCCTTGACGTTTTTGAAAGAGGATTAAAATGTCCCCCGCATGTTTTATTCACCACAAAGACGCCGAGCAATCCTAAGCGCAGCATTATTTTTTACGGCAACGGCATTTGCCGAGGACTACAATTTCAACTTGGACGATTCTTCCTCTAAAGATAAATCGTCCGAAATTAGGCGTACGCAACGCACAGGAGTAACTACTCAGAAAAAAGACAGCGTGAGTGCTGCCGATGTATTCGACCTTTTCAAGGGCGAGCAGAAAGTCGCGATTGTGTCAAAAAAAGAAGAACGGGTGCAAGACGCTCCCGCGACAATTTACGTCGTCGGCGAGAAAGAAATCAAAGAACGCGGTTATCTCTTCTTGCACGACCTCTTGCGCGATGTGCCGGGGTTTGATTTCATCAACGATTTAGGCGTCTATGGCATGATGGCGATCCAACGGGGGATTGACACTGCGGAGAATACAAAGACCTTAATCTTTATCGATGGGGTGGCCACCAATAACCCGTCGCAGGGTGTGAGCTACATGTCTTATCAAATGGCTCTCCACAACGTGAAGCGAGTAGAGATTCTGTGGGGCCCCGCTTCGGCTCTTTACGGCGCGAACGCGTTTTCCGGGATTATCAACATCGTTACAAAGACGGCGGACGATTTAGAAGCAGAAGGGAAGTTGGGTCATGTGAGTACAGGCACCGTTTTCAACCAGTTCGCTTCGTCTGCTGTGCCGGGTGGGATGTACTTTGACTTTCTTGCCGGCGGCAAAATGTGGGATGCACAAGACGCAGGGAAAATTGTTGTTTCGGGGCATTACATTCGCTCGGATACCGGGCCCGATTATGGAAGGCATTATGCTCCGGTGAAAGGAGCTAAGACCAACGCAGAGTATTACATACCGTTCAGCACAGCGTCGATCCCAATTTTGGGGGACTACAACGCACAAATTCGGTTCGATTACAAAACGTTGACGGTGGGCGCACGGGCGTGGAAGATACGTTCCAAGCAAGGCGGATTTGCGAACTACAATGCGAGTGCTGTCGAACTCGCATACTGGGGTTTTCAAGGCCAAGACGTCTATTCCAAATATACGCATAAATTCAACGAGACGTTTTCTACCTTTACACAAGTGACGTTCCGTGCGAGCCAGCTCCCCGAAGGCGAATACGGCCAGCGGCAAGTCGACGCCGACCGGGGGTGTGCGGACCCAGGGCCTGATCCGACGTGTACATCGGGTTATCCGGGAGACACGACGCCAGGAACGCTTCTGTGGTATAAGCGCAACGACTATGCCCTTTCTGTAGACCAACAGGCGACTTTCGATTGGAACCCTCGTTCTTCAACGAACGTCGGTGTTTTTGGAGAGTACGCGCGCGTTTCTAATTGGAACACGAACGACACGTCGCTGAAAAAGTGGGATGGGACGAGTTTTGTCCAGCGCTACCCCAACGAAAAGCAAGGGACCTTCGACGGCAACGAGAAGGTTATCGACGAAGGGATTGGACCGCAAGACAAAGACGAGGTGTATTTCAACCAGTACAACGCGGCGTTTTACGGCCAGCACACAGAAAATCTTTTTGACCAGTTAAAATTTACATTAGGGGGGCGCGGGGATCTTTTTATGCTAAAAGGGAAAGAGGCACCAGAGCCCTTTGCAGTCGGTATTGCTTCGACGTGCTCGGCATGCGATCCCAGTATTGTTCTCACCGACGCGCAGGCGGCTGCGCAAGGGGCTCTACTCAAGCGGAGCGATGTATTTTATAGAGTTCCAGAAGCGGATATCAATGTGTTTTCGTTTAACCCGCGCATTGGTTTGGTTTGGAACCCGAACCCGATGCACACAGTCAAGCTACTGCACGGTTGGGCATTCCGTAACCCCACGGTCCGCGAAAGGTTTTCACTCACCGGCAGCCGTATACCCATTGGGGCAAACGTTAAACCCGAGCAAATCAAGACGACGGAGCTTGGGTACTCCATCAAACCGTGGAAGTTTTTACGGGCAGAGATTGATGGCTTTTGGTCAGAAGCCGAAAATATTATCCAAATTTCCGATTCAGGTTTTGGTAGGCCTAAGAAGAGCACCGCGATGGTGCAATTCCAGAATATTGGTTCTGCACGCCTCTTGGGGTTTGAGCTTAAAGCAGACGTCGCATTGATGCAAACCGATCCCATGAGTATTTTACTTTTTGTCAATTACTCATTCCAAAAAAACCGCTACCTCGACATTAGCGAGGGGAGTAGTACGTCTCTAAGCCATGCGAACGATACCCCAGGCGATACGCAAAGCTCGAAGCAGATGCCGCGTGTTTCCGACCATAAGGTCAACGTGGGTATTACGCTTTACATCCATCGGTATTTTTCAATCTCTCCTATTTACCATTTTGTCGGAGCGCGCCCGAACGTGATTACAAGCCCTATGGGGTATACCCCCGCGTATAGCCTCATGAACTTAAGCCTTGGGTACAATAACCCGAAGAGCGATTGGAGTGCGTCCGTCTATATTTTCAACCTTTTCGACCAAGATATCAACGACCCAGGGTCGCGTGACGCGAGCGGGGTGTATTATTCGGTTTTACGGCCATTGCCACGCATGACAATTTGGGCGCGCTTAACGTATAAAATATGAAACAGTTATTCCATTTACTCTCAAGGTGCGCGGTATCCCATGGGGGAAGGGTCTTCTTCGTAGTGCTTTTATGGAGTATCTCTTCCTCTACCGTAGCCGCAGACAAAAGTGTTTACGTTCTCTACGAAAAAGGCTCGCGCTTTCAAGAAATTACGTTGGATGGCGTGCGCAGCCGTCTACCTGCGGTACAAACATTAGCGTTAGGCGATGAGGGAGCGCTCAAGAGTTGCGATAACGGGCAGGCGGCGGCGGTTATAGCAATCGGCAAAGCGTCTCTCGATAGAGTGTTAGAGCTTTGTAAAACGACACCGGTTGTTTTTTCGCTTGTTTCGGCGCCTCGTTTAGGAAACTACAAAGAGCACCACAATGTCACAGGAGTCAGTTTCGACCTATCGTTCCGTCTTTTTCTCGATGAGTTAGGGAAAGTGCTAAAGCCCGGTTCGAGAATTGGGTTTATCTACAGTTCAGACATGAACGACTTTCTCACGACAGAAATGGATTACGTTGAAAGCGAATTTGGTTTTACGGGGGTGCGCCGCCGTGTCGATAATAGAGACCAATTGGGTAAGGCGGTGAAGGCCCTCGTCGAAGTCGAAGGCGTCAAGGCGGTATGGGTTCTGCCCGATCCCCTCTACAATTCCGCCATCTTCAAGAAATTATCGGAACTCACGCTGGAAAAGGGTGTGCTCCTTGTTACGAATTTTGAAGTGTTGGTGAAAGAAGCGG
>CAUJII010000088.1 GCA_963205035.1 Spirochaetota bacterium | reverse complement strand
GATTCTGACGAGGTTCAATCATAGATGGATTAATACCATGGCAAGACACCGCAATCCTGTACGCAAAGAAATGCTCCACAACCGTTTGAGTAGGCAAGACCTCATCCGCAAAATAGAGCGCGAGCCGCAGCACAAGAGACGCACGCTTTCGTTTTACCGCTATACGCCAATTGATACCCCGCGCGCGCTACGAGACAGCCTTTACCGTAGATGGTCGGCGTGGAGCGTTCGCGGGCGTATCTATTTGGCGCGAGAAGGCATCAACGCGCAGCTTTCTGTCCCGCTCGTTTATCTGAAAGAGTTTCAGCAAGACGTTGAGGTACGGCCCGGTTTCGAGGCGATGCGGTTCAACCCAGGCGTTGAAGACGACGGCAACTCGTTCCTCAAACTTACGATCAAGGTAAAGAGGTTTATCGTCAACGATGGTTTGGGGGATTTCTCGCTTCAAGAGAACACTCTTGCAGAGCACTTGAAGCCCGCAGATTTTAACCGCGCTTTAGACGAAGAGGGAACCGTTGTCATCGACATGCGTAACGAATATGAATCCGAAGTGGGGCGCTTCGACGGTGCGATCTGCCCCGATGTTCAAACCTTCAGAGAAGAATTGCCTGCCGTGGCAACGCTTCTAAAAGAGAAGAGCGCAAAGAAAATTCTCCTATATTGTACGGGCGGCATCCGCTGTGAGAAGGCGGGTGCATATCTAAGAAAGCGCGGGTTCGCAAACGTCTATCAACTCGAAGGGGGAGTCATAAACTACGCGCATGCGGTGAAGAGAGAGGGACTCCGCTCGAAATTTAAGGGTAAGAATTTTGTCTTCGACGAGCGTTTGTCCGAACGCATCACAGACGATGTGTTGGCTCATTGTCACACGTGTGGGGCTTCTTGCGACACACAGGTGAATTGCGCGAACGAAGGTTGCCACGCTCTCATGGTGCAATGCGACGCATGCCGCATGCGCTTGGGTGGTGCTTGCAGCGAAGAGTGCCGACGCGTGAGCTTGCTCCCCGCAGACGAGCGAAAAGCCTTGCGCCAAGCGGATGCGACACAGCGCGAGAAGCCTTGGTTCAGTAAAAGGATCCGCGTGAGAGCTAAACCACAAAGCGGCGCAAATTA
Organism: Spirochaetota bacterium; assembly: GCA_963205035.1. GTDB lineage: Bacteria > Spirochaetota > Leptospiria > Turneriellales > Turneriellaceae > Turneriella. Next base: position 24,765 of record CAUJII010000088.1, on the reverse strand, counting down.
GAACCACTCAAAGTTTCGAGAGGTCTTTCAAGAACGCGCGAGTTGCGCGTGCGAAAAGAACGCGCAGCTCTTCTTGAACGCGCTCGTTGGGTCTGAACCGGCGCACCCAAATGCGCATGCCAATGCGGATGAACGGGTTTTCTAAAAATTCGGTCGAAGCGGCAACCTTGAGCCGTGCGTTACCGTGGTTTTTTTTCCAGTCGAGCAAAGCGTACGAACCCTTGCCTTGGTTTGCGTTCAAGATAACCTCTGTGAAACGGTTCATGAGGTATTGTAGATTCGAAGGAATCGAAAGGTCGATTACCCAAGGCGGCAAAACTCCAAAGAGAGCGCCGGATATTTTTGCTTTGTCGGCATGCGCCAGTTTGAAATACGCGCGCATCGAGTCGTGAGACATGCGGTAGCGCAGAGAAGCGCCTAAATAGCCTGTGTTGATTTTGAGACCATAGACGCTCACGAAAGCGCTCATGCCTAAGGAAAGTTTTTTGTCTGAAGTGCCGGTCAGAGAAAACGCATCGCGCCACGCAAGCTCCCCCTTGCGGTCTGTGGGAATAATTTTACCTTCGGCGGTTTTGAAGGCGAGGTAGAGCTCTTCTGTCTGTGTGTTCAGAACAAACGAGAGAAGGGTGTTACCCTTCGCATCGAAGAGAGAGAGTTTCAAAATAAAAAGATTTTTGAGCCCTAATAGAAACTTGCGTAACCGGGGGAATTCCGACTTGAGTGCATCGAGCTTCAAATGCGCCCGCAGAACAAATTCGGTATATTCTTTTTCATTCGCCTTCTCGACTGCCGCCCAGCTTCGCAGCTCAACATACTTTGAAACAAACGCCGAAAGAGCAGGAAAATCTTGCGCAGCGCTATCGAGAAGCGCACGGGTGGGCGCTTTAACTTCTGAAAAAAATTCGGAGCGTGCCGGTTTAAGTAGAGAAATATTTTTCGGGGAGGCTACTTTGAGAAGCGTTTCTAAAAAACGCGCCCATGCCTGTGGATGAAATTTTTTGAGAGCGGCGTCGAATTGCCATTGGCTTGTGTAGGTTGTGTCGCCACCCACTTTGTTTTTCCGCATCCGGTAGAGCGCATACGCATCGCCCATTTTTTTGAGACTCGGTTTCACCGGAGCGAGCTTCACGCGGTATTTTTCACCGTCTCGCGCACCCGAAAGAGCCAGTGCGCGAAAGCCGTCTGTTTCATCGTGCATCCACGGGCTCTTGAAGATGCCGGCGAAATCGAAGTCTTCGAGCGCGCCGTTCATAAAGCGAAAGAAGCGCTCTGTTTCTTGGTCGTATTCTAAGTGCTCGCTCATCGCGTTGAAGAGTTCGACTGTTTCACGAGCCAGAAGAATGCCGCCTTTGCCGCGCTCCATCGCATAGAACGCGTCTTTGGGAGTGAGCGCATCGGAGGCGAGTAACTGTGCTGTTACAAAAAAGAAAGCAAGATATAAGAAATGAGAGGCAGGTTTGACATAGAGTAGAAAAAATTTATTCATGTGCTATTCAAACCGCGCAAAGACGGGCTTTGAAGGGCGCGACTCGTGGTCTTGACGCTCCTGCGAATAATCGTATGCGCTATCGCACGCAGTCACCCAAAAATAATAACCGACACCCTTTTCAAATACGGGGAAGCGGTTCTTGAAACGTGGGTTTGCGTCGGCAAATTTTTTATTCTGCGCGATAGTTTCGTTGTTGATTTGAAAGCGCAGCTTGCCTTTGTGAAAAATAGCACCTTGCCCACGCATGAGCGTAAAATAAATTGCGCCTTGAGGATTGTGTTTCGTGTCCCCATAGTACACAATGTAGCGGCCGCCATTCACAACATCCATTTCTGTGTTGGGTTGGATTTCTAAATCGAGCACGCCATTTTTTGCCGAGTGAATGCGTGGGGGCGCGGGCCTATCGGGCGGTGGGTTTTCGCGGTATTCGAGAGAAATCCCATAGAGAAGGGGAGTTGTGCGTCCTGAATTGTCGGCGGTGAACGTGGCGCGGAATTGCACAAAGCGGCATTTGGCGTTTTGGAGCGCGCTGGCATTCGAGAAAGAAAGTAAGGGGGATGTCTCCCGTGCATCGAAGAGACGGTCGTGGCAACGGTATTCGACAGATAGCGCGTTCTCGTCGTTTGTTTCCGCTTGCGTATTTATCGCCGTGATCGTCGAGCGAGAAAAACGCATGTCGAAGACTTGGGTTAAGAGAAAGCCTTGCCGGTGATCGTAGCGATCCCCGTAAGGCGTGAGCTTTCCAAAGTCGGCGGTGTCGTCGGGTGTAAGGATGCGGTTCGTGAAGACGATATTATCGACCATCCCTCGAAACGGCGTAAAAAGTGTCAGCGGCGCTTTTTTCAAAGGAGCAAACGTCACGAAATAATAATCGCGCGACGCACGGCGAATTTCATGCACCGCTTGTTCTTTGCCGTTGAGATATAACGCGAGGCGTCCCTCGGCTTCGCTATACGTCAAGAGAATTTGATTCGGGTGCTTCGTGCGCACCTTGTCGACCGATTCGAGGGTTACCGATTCAAGGACGCGTTTGGTGTTGTGTATTGTTTCGAGCAAATTTTCAAGCCTAAGCACGAGCCGTCGGTTGACCAGCGTCAGCGAAAAAAGATATTGAGTGCCCAGAGAGAAATTTTCTCTGCGCAAGAGCGTTGCATTGGGTGAGGTGGGTTCAATATCTGCGGCAAACGAAAAATCGCCGGCCTCTTTTGTCGCGGTGTTGCCCGAAAGATTAAGATACGCGGGGAGCGTTAATTCCAGACGCTCCTCTTGCAAACTAAAGCGTGCGGCCTTGCCGGAAAATTGCGGCGCATCGACTCGTTCAAGCTGACGTGCTCTGAGAAGCGACTGTTGCGCTGGGTTAGAAAAGAGAGTCTCGTGTTCAAAGTCTATCCATAGATCGTCGCTCGAAAGAGCTTTCTCTCTCTTGCGCTCAATACGCAATGCCACCTTCTTGCCGAGATTGACGCGTTCGAGGTTTTCGCTCGTCGCCACCATGAAGGCGTCTTTTGCCGAAAATGAAACACGCTTTTGTGCAGAGGGGCGCGCACCGTCTTGCGCACGGAGAATGCCGCAAGAGAAAAAAAGGCTGTATAAAAGAAGAAAGTTATTCCAATGCCGTAATTTTATCAACGCGCCTCGCATGCCTGCCGCCTTCAAACGCCGTATTGAGAAACGTTTGAGCAATTTGGGTTGCTAATTCAATATCGACAACCCGACCGCCCATCGCGAGTATATTGGCGTCGTTGTGCTTGCGCGCCATTTCTGCAGTGTATGTGTTATGGCAGAGTGCTGCGCGTATCCCTTTGACTTTGTTTGCGGCAATCGAGATGCCGATGCCTGTGCCACAGAGAAGAATGCCGAAATCAAATTCTTTGGACGCCACGCGCTTTGCGAGCGACGCGCCGAAATCGGGGTAATCCACCGAATCGGCGGAGTGTGTGCCCAAATCGGTCAGAGAAAACGTCGTGAGTCGTTCTCTAAGTTGTTCTTTCAGTTCAAACCCGCCGTGGTCGGCTGCAATCGCAATCTTCATAAATCCTACGTGTATAAAAATGCCCAAGCTATGAGAATGAGTTGTAGCGGCAAGCGCGCAGCAAGAGCCCACTGTGGAATTCTCATGCCTGCGCCGCCCGATGTGAAATGGTAGAGATTTGCCGGGAAGACTGCAACGAGAAAAAGGATGATGCCCCATGCAGCCCAGCTCGTGTATTGCGGTTGGATGAGGAGGAGGGCCAGACCTATTTCTGCGAGACCTGTGAGATACACAAGCGGTTTATGCCACGGGATATATGGCGGCATGATGCGCACAAAAAACTTTGTGAATAGAAAATGAAAAATTCCAGAGCCTGTAAAAAAGGCCGCCATCGCATAGAGCGAGACGGTTTTGAGTTCCATGCGGCGTTTTTTCAGCGTGAAATAGTCGAGCAAGAAGAAATGGGCGAGAGACCCCTATTTTTATTGACGGTCTGTCTAAAAAGAGTATATTGCCACTTAGAATGCGAGAAAAAGTCTATTGCGCGAACTGTGAGCATTGCCACGTCGTTCGTGTGTTTGAAGCTGACAACAACAAATATGTATTGCGCGTAAAATGCGCGAAAAAGCGCTGGGCAAAACGCTCGGGCGAAGAAAAACAATACAAATATTTCACTGTCGCTCGGCGCGTCGTTTCCGATTGCCCCGATTATTCTCCCATGGGTGACCCAAACCCGTTCATCAAGAACCTGCGCCGCGAGCTGCCGGTAAAAGACGAGATTTATATTCTGAAAGATTCAGAAACGTAGTCCCTCGACAGGCCCTGCGGTGCGACTGAAGCGATTTTAGCGAAGTCGCGCAAGTCTCCGTCTTCGGAGCGCAGTCGAAATGCTTGCGGTGAGCGTAGTCGAAATGCTTGCGGTGAGCGCAGTCGAACCGCTTGAGATTTGAAAAATCGCCGCAGCGCAAATAACTGAGCAGTAGGAGTGTCCATCCCATGGAAAGACCTTTCAAAATTTTAGGTTTGCAACAGGTTGCAATCGGCGGCCCCGACAAGGCAAAGCTTAAATCGCTGTGGGTCGATATTTTGGGACTCACCCCGAAATCTACATTCCGAAGCGAGCGGGAGAATGTCGACGAAGACATCTTAGAGTTGGGCCAGGGGCTACACGCCGTCGAGGTTGACATAATGCAACCAATCGATGCCGCGAAAAAGCCGCGTGTGGACGAGCCCCCGCTCAACCATATTGGTCTTTGGGTAGATAATTTGAAAAACGCTGTCGAGTTTCTCACCGAAAAAGGGATGCGCTTTACTCCGGGCGGAATCCGTAAGGGCGCTGCAGGCTATGACGTGTGTTTTATCCATCCCAAAGCGAATGCAGAATTTCCGCTCTCGGGCGAGGGCGTTCTCATCGAACTCATCCAAGCACCGCAAGAGTTGATTGACGGGGCTCTTTAATTGGTGTAGAGTCACTGCGTATTGGCATTCGCCTTCGCGTTCCATGTTGTCTTCGATGTCCGCGGCGGTATCCTATTTTGGGGGTTAGATCAGAACAAAAAATCTTGACGCACTGGAATTTATGGGTTTTTGTGTTTTGTGTCTCCCAAGAAACATGGGTGTCTTTTTCGGTTGAGTAATCTTGCGCGTCTTCTCTTAGGCATGCTCCTCTTCGGTGCGGTGGCTTGCACGAGCCAAAGCGATAGCCAGAGGAAACCGGCACATTTAGTTTTGGCAAATGCAGCGATTGAAACGATTGCACAATCGGAAAATGCGTACATCCATAGTCCGCTTGTGTTGACTGTTCAAGGGTATTTCGGCAGCACAGCGACGCGCGCCCAAGTTGATTGTTCGGGATTTCAAATCGAACTCTTACGGTTGGCATACAGAGCCAATGGTACTTTTTTTGAAACCCGTTACGGCAAGACACGCCCGCAAGCAGTGGATTTTTTTACCGCGATCCAATCTGCCAGCGACTATCACGAGAGGTATACCGATCTAAGCTCTGTCCGAGCCGGAGACATCATGGCGATACAATACGCAAACGCTGCACCCGGCGACAATACAGGCCACTTGGTCATATTTGCAGAGAATTTCGATGAGGCATCTTGGCGGCAGATGCCCGCAGCACCTGTAGTGGCTTCGACGCGGCAATATGCTGTGCAGATAATCGATGCATCCTCATCGCGGCATGGTCCGACGGACACGCGGGGCGCAGTAGACACCGGTATCGGACGGGGAGTCATGCGCATTTATACGGCGTCAGACAGCACGGCAGTCGTGGGTTATACGTGGAGTACCGATGCGTCCTCTGTTTATTACGATAACCAATCGTCAGATAGGCATATCGCGTTGGGTCGCTACTTGTTTCTGCCTAGAGATAATTTATAGGAAAGCCAACGCGCCGGAGCGCCGATCATGCACAGAAGATTAAGAGTTTAAGGTTCTCGCAAACGGCTGCCAGTATTTTTTTATCAGCTTTAGCAATAAATTCGACATTACGAATTTTCCAGTCCAAACTCTTAACATGATCGGACAGGATCGCACCTTTAATTTTGCTGTTCTTGACTTCAACCTCAAAAGGGTAGCCTTTTTTATGTTTTGTAATTGGGCAGAATAAGCCAAGACCAACTCGATCATTGTATTCCAAAGGCGAAATCACTAGGGCGGGGCGCAGACCTTGTTGCTCATGACCGGCTTGGGGAGTAAAATTTAGCCAAACCAAATCGCCACGCTCTGGAACATATTTCCGTTCTTTCACCAAAATTCCTTGCCGGTTTTTTCTCCGGTATCAAATTCGGCGTGAATATTCTTGCTTGTAATTTTAGATAGCTTTTCTAAGAGCTTCTTTTTATTCTTTAAGGGTCTGAGGATAATCTGACCGTCAGAATTAATAATATCAACGGTAGCACCATGCTCTAACTCAAATTCTTTGGTCAACATATTGGGTATTCTAATACCAAGACTGTTGCCCCATTTCTGAACCACGGCTTCCATTGTATATACAATATATATACTTTACATAGAAGGGCCAAATATTTTCTTTGTCCCGCGCTCAATTCGTGCCTCATCACGTGCCTTTTTGATTGTCCCAAGCTCTAAAATTTTATTTTTGCCAACTAATGAAATACCAGTTGCCTGCGGATGTGCTCGAATACCGCCAGCTCGTCCATGACTTTGCAGTCAGAGAAATACGACCGAGCGTAGAAAAGCGCGACCTCGAAGGCACATGGGACCACGCGCTCTGGAAAAAAATGGCAGAGATTGGTCTCTTGGGGCTCTCGGTGCAAGAAGAGTTCGGCGGGAGCGGCGCGTCGTGTCTCATGACGGCAGTTGCGCACGAGGCGTTTGCTGAAGGCTCTTTAGACGGCGGTCTCACATTGGCACTCGGTGCGCATGCGATTATCGGTACGATGCCGATTGCGCTTCTCGGCACGCAAGAGCAGAAAGAAAAGTATCTCCCCAAACTCGCATCGGGCGAATGGACTGCGGGGCTGGGACTCACAGAACCCGCGTCGGGCTCGGACGCCGCCGGCAGCATGCAAACCAGAGCGGTTAAGAAAGGCGACCGATACATCTTAAACGGCAGCAAGATGTTTATCACCAACGGCCCCATCGGGGATGTCTTTGTGTGCATGGCGGTGACCGACAAGAAAAAGGGCGCGTTCGGTGTTTCTGTTTTTATTGTCGAGAAGACGTTCAAGGGTTTTTCTGTCGGGAAAAAACTCAACAAAATGGGAATGAAAACCTCCACCACCTCTGAGCTCATCTTTGAAGACATGGAAGTTCCCGTTGAAAATAGGATTAGCGAAGAGAACTCCGGATTTTTGCGCGTGGGCCGCGCTACTCTCGAATGGGAGCGCACCGTCTTGGTCGCGGCCGGGTTGGGTTCGATGAAAAATCTCATCCACGCGGGAACGCGCTATGCGAAAGACCGCGAACAGTTCGGCGAACCGATTATACGCTTTCAGGCGATTCAAGACAAGATTGCGCGCTCGCGTTACAAGCTCGACGCGTCGCGGCTTCTTATTTATCAAAGTGCCATGAAAAAAGACAAGGATCTACCCGCCCCGATAGAATCCTCCATTGGAAAGCTCTACACCACAGAGAGTAACGTCGAAGTCGCTTATGACATGGGGCAAATTTTTGGCGGCTATTGCTTCATCCACGAGTATCCGGTCGAAAGGGCATACCGCGACACGAGGCTATCGACTTTGGGCGCGGGTACTTCAGAAGTGATGCGTTCGATTATTGCGGCGAACATGAAAGAGCTTTGGGTCGATTCAGACCTCGAGGGCGACGAGAAAGAGGCGTTTCAAAAATTCCGCGAATTCTGCCAGAATGAAATTGCGCCACACACCGCAGAACTCGATAAGAAGGGGAAAGTCCCCCGAACGCACTTTGAAAAACTTTTCAAGGTGGGCTATACCCAAGCGATGCACGAAGAGGCGTACGGCGGAACGAATTGCACATATTTTTTCGCAACTCACTTGCAAGAGGCGCTCGCCGAAGCGTGCGGCTCGACTTTTTTCTCTGTCGGCGCGTCGGTCGGCCTTTTCGGCTTGCCCATCCGCGAGCACGGCACGGAAGATCAAAAGCAAAAATATCTGCCTGAAATAATTTCGGGTAAAAAAATAGGAGCCCTCGCAGTGACAGAACCCGGTGCAGGGTCGGATGTCGCGAGCATTCAAACCAAGGCCGTTTATAGAAACGGTAAATACTACTTGAGCGGCACAAAAACTTTTATTACGAATGCGCCCGTGTGCGATTATGCGCTCGTGTTGGCGGTCGTCCCCCCTCTCGCTGCGGGAGAGGGGGCTGGTGTGCGAACCGGTCAAACTGTCTTCATCGTCGATGCGCACGCGAAGGGTGTGTCACGCGGCAAGGCGATGGACAAACTCGGACTCAAAGGTTCGCCCACAGGCGAGCTATTTTTTGACGAAGTCGAACTCAGCGAAGAAAATATTTTAGGCCGTGCGGGGCGTGGCTTTGCCATTATAATGTCGGCTTTCAACCGCGAGCGCATTGCGCTTGCCGCTTATTGTGTCGGCACGATTGCATCGGCGATTATCCATTGCCGCAAATATGCGAAAGAACGCAAAACTTTCGGTAAACCCATCATCAAGCACCAAGCGGTGGCGTTCATGATTTCAGACATGGTCACAAAATACGAAGCGGCGAGGCAGGTGCTGCACGAAACAGCGTGGCTTCTCGACGAAGCGCGAGGCGAAACGCATATCGAACACAACGGCGAGCGCATCGAACTCGCAGCGCGTACGGCAGCATTGAAGCTCATGGCGTCGACTTATGCACGCGAAGTCTCGAATCTCGCTGTGCAGATTTTTGGCGGCGCGGGCTACATCGAAGATTTTCCCGTGGCGCGGCTTTACCGCGATGTGAAGCTCGCTGAAATCGGCGGCGGGACTTCTGAAATTATGAAATCGATCATTGCACGTTCTGAGTCGAAAAAGGTTTAAGGACTCGATTTGATTATTCCTCGTGGGAATACCTCGCGCATAAAAAAGCTGCGTGTTCGCTGGCAGCTCAAGCTCGCGAATCGCATCTATCGTTCGCCTGGAAAAATTCTTCTGAGTGTTCTCTTGCTTTCGCTCGTCGCTGGTTTTTTTACATTCCAGCTTTTCAAAGACGTTCGCACGGATTTCGCGACACTCCTGCCAGAAAACGACCGCAGCGTTCTGCACGTCAAAGAAGCGACCGAACGCATGGGCGGGGTGATGAACATTCTGGTCTCTATCCACTCTCCCGATTTTGAAGCGAATAAACGTTTCGCAGAAGATTTTGCGAAAGTTCTAAAAGACTATCCAAAAGAATTGGTGCGCTTCTTTGACTATAACACGCGCGAGGCGGAGCAATTCTTCAAAGACCGACTATTTTACTATCTGACAGTTTCGGAACTAAAAGAATTACGCAGTACGCTTCAAAAGCGTATGCAAAAAACACGCCTCGATGCATTGGGGTTAGACCTCGAAGAAGAAAGTGACCCCAACCAAGGCTTGAAACGTGTCTTAAAAAAGATTTTTGAAAAGTACAAAGGGGAAAATCCATTCGGCGCAAACAGAGACGGCTATTTTACCGACAAGACCGGTGAGAATTTGGCGATGCTGATCCGCCCCACAGGCGATTCGGCGGATTTACAATTCTCACGCACGATTGTCGAGAGGCTTAACACCGACATAAAGAAAATCAATCCCACAAAATATCACGCGAAGATGGAAGTCGGCCTTGCGGGAACGCACGTTGCTCTTTTAGAAAATTTTTCGAGCATCATTCAAGATACCGTACAGACAGCAGCACTCGCCATCTTCTTAGTCTTGGGTTCCATTTTCTTGTATTACCGTTCGATGCGCATGGTCGTCATGCTCTGCATCGGCATCGTTGTGGGAATTCTCCTGACATTTGCAGTCACGTATTTCAAAATCGGATATCTCAACCAACAAACGGCGTTCTTGGCTTCGATTATTATCGGCAACGGTATCAACTTCGGTTTGATTTTGATGGCGCGGTATTTGGAAGAGCGCGGCAAAGGGACTGCGTTTCGCCGCTCTTACAACCGCGCGATTTTTTATACAATTTCGGCGACAGCGATGGCGGCTTTCGCAACGTCTCTCTCTTATTCTATCCTGTCGGCGACAACGTTCCGTGGATTTTCCCAGTTTGGTTTCATTGGCGGCATGGGGATGGTGTTTTGCTGGTTCGCACTCAACCTTGTCATCCCGTGCTGTCTTGTTCTTTTTGAACGGTTAAAACCGCAGAGCGTTCACAAGATTCAGAAATTCATCGAGCGCGATAACGCCTTGAAACTCGCGCAATGGATTTCACGGCACCGCCTGCTCTTAACGCGCACGATGTATGTCTTGGTTCCGCTCTCCGTTGCGGCAACGCTTCTTTATGCAAGCAAAGATAGGTTTGAGTATAATCTGAAGAAGCTCACGCTCAAAGTCTCTGAAGGTGCGGGAACAGAAAACTACTACATGCGGCGTCTTGACAAAGTTTTGGGGAATAGCTCCAACGCGTCGATGCTCATTGCGTATAATCGCACCGAGGCGAATAAGACTGCGCTTTCCCTTGAGAAAAAAATAGCGGACGCAAAGACTCAAGGGCATCCGCTCTATTTGAACTCTGTGCAGTGGCTCGATAAGTTTTACCCGCAAGAGCAGAGCGAAAAATTTGCCGTCATCCGAGACTTGCGCCGTCTCTTTAAGCCGAAGTATCTCTCGATGCTTTCGCCCGAAGAACAGAAGTGGGGGCGCGTGGCAATTCAAGCTCTTAAGGCGGAACCGTTTCCGACGCGCGAGTTGCCCGAGATGCTCCAGCGTATTTTTCGCGAAGTCGACGGCACGATAGGGCGTGTTATTTTTGTCGCGGCAAGCCAACACGCTGTGCTTTCAAATATCCAAGACATCATCAAAATAGGAAAGGAAATCGAACAGAGTGTGACTCTTGCGCCCACAGAGAAACTTTCTCAAGGGCAAGTTCTCTTTGCGAGCGACTCGATGATTTTTCTCGACGTGCTCGAAAATGTAGCGACAGAGGGCCCCCTCATCACCGTGCTTTGTTTTTTAGCGGTCGGCGCTCTTATTGCTTTAGGTTTTCGCCGCGCGAAAGATTCACTCTTAGTTTTCGCTTTTCTTGCGTTCGGAATGCTTTCTTTTATCGGAACGCTTTTTGTCTTCGGCATCAAACTCAATTTTTTCAATTTCATTACAATTCCTATAACAATTGGGATTGGCGTCGATTACGCAATCAACGTCTATTATCGGTATAAAGTCGACGGCAAGCGATCGATTACAGATGCAGTGGCGAGCACAGGTTCTGCGGTCTTTCTCTGTTCGTGGACGACAATCATCGGCTATGGAACGATGCTCTGGGCGAAGAACCAAGCGATGGTATCGTTCGGTTTGATGGCAGTCATTGGCGAGATAAGCTGTCTTATTTTTGCGCTGGTCTTTTTACCTGCGTGGTTGGGCGTGAAAGAAAGTGAACGCACACAAAAATTGGGTGCGCAAGTTATTCCTACAACGCCCGCAGCGCCAATTCAGAAGACGACAGCGCCCCAAAAGCGAACGAAAAAGCGGAGCGTCTCTGCGAATCGAGCATCGGATACAAAGGGCAAGAGCGTCTCTAAGAAAAAGAAAACTAAGTAAGGTCGGTGTCTATGTTTCTTAAGAAATCCAATTTAGCGGTCGATGGTGTCTTCGACGAAAAAGAGTACGAAAATATTTTTTTACATAATCGCTACCCCGGCGAGAAAAAAAAATCTTCGAGCGCAACGAAGGACGACAAGGCAGAACTCTGGATTCTTTTTAAGGAAGAGCCGCGTTACGACGGTTTAGATATTCTGCGTAAATTGCGTGAGTTGCGCGGCATCCACACAAACCTCAAGATTGGGCCGCGGTCTGCGAAGAACCAGAGTCTTCGTGGGTTTGTGTGCGACAATGCGGGACTTCAAATTTGGTTTGAAGGGTATCGCGGCAATATCGGCGAGGCGACGCAGACGATCATCGCGATGGCTCCCTATACGCAAAATGAAAAAAATTCGGCGTTGTCGCAGAAGGTTTTTCTTCGTATGGTGGTCCCGCTAAGGGGGCGCACGCCGCTCCAGAAAATCGACGCGCTCATGGCCGCGTACGCAACGGCACTCTTCGTCGATGGGACTTCGTTCTTGGGTCTCATCGACGCCGACCAATATCTTTTTATTCCGCCGGCACATCTGAGGTCTGGTGTTGGGCAATACTTTGGTAGCCAGCAAATGCTGAATACGCATCTTCTTTATGGTTTTAATTTTTTCCAAAGAGAAAGCCAAACAACATATTTCAGCCATGGGCTTTCGCGATTTGGCTTGCCCGATTTTGTGCGCGTCAAAGAAAGCGACAGCATGGCGGGTGAGGATTATACAGAGGCACTGCGAGGCATACATACGCTCTTCTTAACTTATCTCACGAAGGGTAGAGCGACTGCAATGGCGCGGCTCAGAGAATACCGCGCAGCAAAAAGTCTGCCGCAACAAGTCGCCGCAATGGTCGCCAAAAAAATCTTTTCGATTTGAAGATTTCTCTTGAGATGATATCGTGTTGGTTTCTGAAAACTTCAACCTCAAAAAATATAACACATTGGGTATAGACGCAACGACCCGTTGGTTCGCTGCATTTGAAAGCGAAGAAGAGCTTTTGGTGCTCTTGGATAAACCAGAAATTCGAGAAAAGTTTCATGTGTTGGGGGAGGGCTCCAACGTTTTATTTTGTAATGCGTTCGACGGTGCCATTCTTCATAACCGTATCCCGGGTTTCGCCGCCACAAGCGAAGGCAGCAATGTCTTTCTTACTCTGGGGGGTGGTTACAAATGGCATAGCGCCGTTGAGCGCTCTGTCGCGAGTAACTATTACGGCATCGAGAACTTAGCTCTCATACCGGGCAGCGCAGGGGCGGCACCCGTGCAAAACATCGGCGCTTATGGCGTCGAGATCAAAGACGTGCTCTATTCGGCGCGTGGCTTCAATTTGAAAACGGCAAAGTTTGAAACTCTTTCAAATGCAGATTGCCGTTTTGGGTACCGTGATAGCATTTTTAAGACAGAGCTACGAGGATGCTTTGTAATAACTCAGATCACGCTCTTATTGAGTACAGAGAAAAAAATTCGTGCAGATTATTCCGCACTCCAAAATTATTTTGAGAAAGTGGGGACTCTCCCACAAAGTGCGCAGGATATTTTCGATGCAGTCTGTGCGATTAGGCGTTCTAAGTTGCCCGACCCGAGAGAAATCGGCAACGCGGGGAGCTTCTTCAAAAATCCCGTTCTTTCGAGAGAACAAGCCGAGGTTTTGCTGAACCAGTTCGCAGACTTGCCAAATTATGCCGTGGACAGCACGCACGTCAAAATCCCCGCCGCGTATCTCATCGAGCGTGCCGGTTTCAAAGGCGCAGTCCGCGAAAAAAACGGACGCCGCGTAGGTGTCCATGCGCGGCAAGCGTTAGTTCTCGTGAACACACTGAATGCAACGGGTGAGATGGTGTTGGAACTCGCCGAAGAAATCCGCGCGAAAGTTCACGAGCTTTTTGGTGTTCTACTGGAAATGGAAGTGAGCGTTGTGGGTTACTGACTAAAGCCGCAATTCAAATTCAGAGAGCCTGGCGTATAAGTAATCCATGATTTCAGTTTGTGTTTCTTCAAACGCTTCGAACGATTTTTCATTCGAGAAGCAGAGGATTTCGAGAGGTAAAACCTTTCCTGTTTGTTGCAAAAGCCTGGCAGTAATCACCATTTCAGCGTTTATCTTGGGATGATTTTTCAAGTATTCCAAAACAAAAAGACGGAATAAACTGAGGTTTGAAATTTCCTCGATTGGAGAAAGAGCAGCGGCACTCGAACGCTTTCTTTGATTCTGCCCGCGCTTTGGGCCCGCTTTCAAGAAAGCATCGGGTTTCGGCAAACGATGCTTCGAGAGCTTTGTCAAAAGCGCACGCGAGCAAGGCGTAATGCTCGTGGCGTCGAGAAGGAGCGAGCGCTGAATTTGTCTTCCCGTCGATTCGTACATCCCACGCCAGTTGACGAAAGACGCACTGACGAGTGTGTAAGTCGGGAACTGCGCTACAGATTTATTCCAGTTTTCGACTTTGACTGTGTTCAACGTCAAATCGACGACAATGCCGTCTGCGCCCTGCGAAGGTGCGACAATCCAGTCGCCGATGCGGACCATGCTGTTGGCCGCAAGCTGAATGCCCGCGACAAAACCCAAAAGAGTGTCTTTGAAAACAAGCATCAAGACCGCTGCAAGCGCAGACATCCCACCTAAGAGGTAGAGCGGCGATTGACGCAAGAGCACCGAGAGAAAAAGAAGAACGCCGATGATATATAAAATAATTTTGATGACTTGTACCAAGCCTTTGATGCTGTGTTCTCGCGTCGCAGGTAGTCTTTCATAGAGCCCTTGAAGTGCAGTCACGAGGGAAAGGGCGGCGCCAATACCCAAGACGACCAACGCCAACGAAAGCATTTGCATTGCGAACGCATTGAATGCGGGAAATTTTGGAAACAACTGCGGCCACAGAAGATAAAGGATTGTCAGTGGCAAAAGATTGAACGTGCGGTGGAAGAATTTGCTCGTCAGAAGAATCGCCCCGAAGTGCGTGGGGGTTAAATCAAACCTTCGTTTGAGGAGAACGATAACAATTTTGCGCAGAAATAAATTTAACAAATAGACAGAGCTTAAGATGGAAAGCGTTGCGACCGCTGCGTACGACACGTCTAACCAGCCACCGTCCACGCCCATAGACGTGAGCGCACCTCTCACAAATTGTTCAAAGCGAAATATCATGTCAGTCGGCCAACGAGTTCAATTTGGAATCATTCTGTAACGCAAAATTACGTACAACTTTCCATTCTTTGTTTTCATGGCGCAAGAGCGCGATTCCCTCGACCACGAAGCGCGCAAAAAATTTCCGCGTGTTGAACTCGCTCCAAAGCCTGTGGTGCGTGTGGCTGTCGATGTCGCGGTTGGCAAGGGTCAAGTGCGGTTTGTAACCTTCGTGGAATGGCTCGGAGCGTATAAGCGCCGGCGCGTCGCGAAGAAAACGACTGAGCCGCGCTTGCATCTCTAAGAGCGCAAGCGTGGGATTGACATCGATGAAGAGAACATCTTGTCTGAAGGTGCCGTAATTTTTGAGTTCCAACTCAAACGCGCTTTCCTTTTGAAAAAAATGCGTGAGCCTCTCTTCGAGAAGCGCGTCTTGAGAAGGCGGTAAACGGAAAGGCGGCTCGACAGTGATATGCACTGGCAACTGCATCGCACGGCGCGGGCCAAAGCGAGACGCAATGGTGTGTTGCACCGAACGTACTTCGGCGCAGACAGAGTCTGGAGGCAAGATGGCAATGAAATAAAGAAAAGATTCCATGGGTTTATTTTCTATGCGTTTTCAATTCCTGCGGCCGGGTGTTTTTGCCACCCAGTCTTCATAAAAATTCCAGATCGTGGGATTCTTTGACGCAATCTCTCGCGCCATGCCTCGCTTGAGTTTATACATACCCCGAAGGTTTTTCTCGAACCAACCGTAATGGTTATCGTACAAAATGCGGGCCGCTTTTTCCGGTGCGCCGCGTGAAACGAGATCGGCCGGCCTTTGCGCCTTAAATTTTTTTAAGAGTATGCTGATATGGATTGCGTTTTCGAGATACGCCGTTTGCAGTTTCACTCCGGTAACTCCCCCGGTGTTTTCTGAAACTCTGCGCCCGACAAATTCTTGGAGGAGTTTGTTTTTTTGCCGCGTGACGATGTGGCTCAAAAAAGGCTTCGGCTCGCAGATGATTTTTACGTCAGTGCCGTCGACCATGAGCATGCCAATCTGAAGCCGCCTCGAAAGACTCTTGACCATCGACCAAAACGCCATCTTCTGCCGGCCCGGCGGCCTAAAAATTGCAGCGTACACATTTTCGGTGAGAGCTAAACGCCGCACCGCTTGGTAGAGTAATTTGATGTTGAAGGTTTTCTTGAGCTCGACGATGACGAGTCTATCGTCTTTGACGGCAACGAGGTCGCACTTCAAGACCTCCCCCTTTACCTTATAACCTTGCTCTTCAAAAAAGCGAGCGATAATGGGGTAGAGATCGCTCTCCAAAAGATCGCGCTTCGGCGCACGCACCTTGTGATGCGACATAATACCGTTTTTGTGATTAACTACTCTGCGTCAAGTATGCCGAAAATCTAAGAGCTTCAGCGCTTGTGGAAAAACCGAATACACAACCTCTTGCATGTGGTCGTAGAAATCGCCGCCAATCTGAAACGGGACTGCCTTCTCGTATGTTACTTTGACTTTTTTCACCAAGAAATCTTTCACACCCGCGCCTCGGTAGCTCCCATCCCAATACTTGCGCATGTTGGCGACCAAACTCACCGGCTTCGAAAGCAGTAGGCGTAGATTCATAAATCCCACTTTATCGGTCGCAAAAGGAAAGGCTCGGATATTGTACCCGTAAAAGGGCTCGGTCGCAACCCCGACGGCCGTCGACGGGCCCGTATAGAGAAGCGGATTTTCAATCGGTATGATGACGTCTTTGCCGTTGCGGTGTTGAATGAAGTAACTATTTTCTAAGTCCTCGACTTCAACGCGCACCTCGCCCCTGTCGCGAATGAAAAGCGATTCGGGGACTGTCTTTCCGAGTCCTGCCGCAAAATAACCGGCAAGGCCCGAAAAACTTTTGCGCATCTCTGGAGTCTTGAGGTTTTTCATCAAGTCGGAGTAATCGCGTAGAAGCCGCGCATCAAACCCGCTGCCCGCAAAATGGAACACACGGTTTCCGGTTTCAACGAGCGCCATGTCGAGGGTCTTCATCGAATTTTCGTCGAACCCCCGTTCCAAAATACGCGTTCCACCGCTCGAACCGACAAAGCTCGAAATGCCATTCCCGGTGCCGAGTTTGAGGATTCCAAATCGGGGTAGCGTAGGCTCCTTGTGGCCTGTCTCGCCCCGCGCTTTGAGGGTGTCGCGCACCATGTTGAGCAGGTGAACAAAACTGCCATCGCCACCGCCGGAGAAGATAGTCTTGTAGTCCTTATCGATTATTTGCTTTACGTAAGCTAATGCTTCTTCTTTAGTGTGGCTCAAGAAAAGGTGAGCGCGGGGGATTGCACGCTCGAGCGAGCGCTTGACTTTGTCGGTCACAAGCCGTGCGTTGGCGTTGAGTAGGACTGCGATGGAATTTTGCACTTTACAGCGAAAAAAGTTTACTGACGAGGTTGTCAATTCTTATGCGACACGCTACGCCGTGTAATAGTTATTACACTTTTGTCAAAAGCCCTCTGGGAGAGCTCCTCTTGGTGAGTGACGGTGTATCTTTGACCCACCTAGCTATGGAAAAACAGAGCCATGGCCCGAAAATTGCCTCTGACTGGCAAAAAAACGTGGTATTTCCCCTGTTCACGCAAGCAGAACGCCAGCTTGCCGAGTATTTCGCAGGGCGCAGGCGCACCTTCGACCTTCCCCTGCATGCTGAGGGCACCCCATTCCAGAAAAAAGTCTGGGCGGCCCTACTTACGATTAACTACGGCGAAACCATCTCTTATGGCGAGCTCGCGCGCCGCATCGGGCAGCCCAAGGCGGCGCGTGCGGTGGGTCTCGCGAACGGCCGCAATCCGCTTTCTATCTTCATTCCATGCCACCGTGTTGTGGGGAAGTCTGGCTCGTTGACAGGGTATGGTGGAGGGATTGACCGCAAGAAAAAACTTCTCGATCTGGAAAGCTCTGTGACAAACTGAGCGTACTCCCACAAGAAAAAGTAATGGCCCCCTTAGTCGATTATCAATTTGGCAGTTTAACGATTGGCTGCGACGTCATCGAAGCCGACAAGGCGAGCGAGAAACTGATTACACTTTTACCGCAAGCGACGAGCGACAAAACGCTTCGCAATTTGCAGTTGGGTCTACGCGAGATGCTCATCAATTCGGTTGAGCATGGCTCCTTGGAGATTAGCTTTTCCGAAAAAGGCAATGCGACAGAACGCCACGATTACTTAGAGTTTATTCTTGAGCGGCAAAAGCAACTCGAATATGCCCACCGCAAGGTTGACATCCGGTACAGGTTCTACCCACGTCTTGCGGCTTTCCAGATTAGCGACCAAGGCAAGGGGTTCGACCACCGAAAGATTATGGCGCGCGCGCAAAAACACGAGACACACTTCGACCTTGCGCACGGCAGGGGATTGCGCATGGCGCTCCGTATTTTCGATAGAGTGCGTTACAACGATAAAGGAAACCGCGTCACTCTCTTGAAGCGGCTCTAACTGTGTTGTCTGCGGTTCACCAGTTGGGAATCACCAGGTTTCAATTTTTAAGTTTTTTAGTCGATTAAATTCACCTATATTTCTGGTGGCTAAAGTTCCTTGGTTTGCCAGAACTATGGCCGCCAGTATCAAATCATTGGGCCCGATCAGCGTCCCTTTTTTCGTAAGCTCGAACCTAATTTGCGCATAGACAGAAGCTGCCGCGCTGTCAAAGAGTCGAATTTCATAAGGTTCAAGAAACTTTGCCAACTTGAGACTGTTCTCACGGATTTTCTTGCTATTTGCAACACCGAACAAGAGTTCGGCTTGAACAATCGAAGCAATCTTTATATTAGATGGAGAATTAGCTTGGAATTTCTTAACAAGGCTCGAATCTTTACCATTGAGGAAGTGAATACAGATATCGGAATCGAGAAAAATCATTCAAATTTGGCCTTCGACTTATCTGATTCAAATTTAAGCTCTTTCGGTGCTTTGAAGGTGGAATCTTTTATCGACCCGAAAAGAGCAAAGTAGTCTTTCGGCCAATTAGACTGAATGTCTTTCTCTATGGCTTCTCTTACAAATTTCGAGATAGAAATTTTTTGAGCCTTAGCCTTGTTTTCTACGGCTTTCAAAGTTCGGTCGTCCAAGTAGAGAGATAGCTGCGGCATGCAAGTATAATATAACATATTTATTTAGTTAATACAATAAATTTTAGCGAGACAACCGCCCGCAAAACGGTTTGCAACGAGCTTGTGATTTTTATGGATGTTCATCTTGAATGGTCGCAAAATTTTTAGCTGTAGTCATCTGATTTACCCGCACCCTTGGAATTCGCTCACCGTGTCGATAACACGTTACGCGGTGTCTGCTTCCGCCAAGATGTCGACTCTCCATGGAAGGATTTCTTAAACGTATCCACGACGCGCTCGGGTATCTATCGCAAAGCAGGGGATTCCGTGCGTTTGCCGCAGCATACCTTTTCACGGCAATTACATACCGCATTCTCTTAGCGAGTTTCGTTGTCTTGAGCGAAAACGCCCCGTTAGGCGTGGCGCAAAGCCCGGCGACCGCGCTCCAAATAGGTTCCGGTTGGGGACAAGACGCGCTCCTTCTTATGGGGATTGCATTCGTTCTTCTAACAGCTCTGTGCTTTTTTCCAAGATTTTTGGTGCACAAAAATTTAGGGCGTAGTGTCGCATTTCTTGGCGCGCTCTTTATGCTCTGGAATGCGTTTGTGCTCGCATCGACCGTCCACCTGCTTTTTGTCATGAACTCGGCTTTCACCTACTCGATTTTCATCGAGTCGCTCACAATTTTGCGCGTCGACGCATTCTTATCGCTTCTGCATTGGTACGATGCGGTGGCGCTTCTTCTTCCGCTCGTGCTATATTTATTTTTGCTCAACACGCGAATGGTATGGCAAATTTCAAAGAATGCCTTTGTGGTATTTACACTCCTGAGCGTTTGTTTGTTCTTGGTGTCGGTATTTTGGAGCCGTGCGCGCCTGCCCGAAGAGGTCTTCTTCAATCCGCAGGTTTATTTTTTGCGGGATGTGAAGCGTAGCTTTTCGCTTGCTGATTCTTTGCGTTTTGAAAAAACACAGCAGAGCGCAAATATGGCTTTGCAGGGGCCTGACTTCGGTGCGATTGAGCCGACCTCGAAGAGGGTTACCCGCAGCAGACAAAAAGCGAATGTCGTTTTTATTCTTCTCGAAAGCACGGGCTCAGAGTATATCTTTGATACGACAAAATATGCGGGCGGAAAGATGCCGATGCCCTACCTTTACTCGCTTTCAAAAAAATCTCTCTACTTTGCCAAACACTTTGCGTCGAACAATAGTTCCCCCCGTTCGATTTTTTCGATTTTCTCAGGGCTCTACGAAAGCCCAGAAATCCGTTTTTTTTCGATGGAGCGGAAATTGAACGTCCCGCACCTCGTTGATTTTCTGGGTAAAGACTATGCGCGCTTCTTAGTGACCCCCGCAGATTTGAATTGGTATTTTCCAAAGGCATGGTTTAATAACCGAGGCTTTCGCGAACTGGAAGACTTCGGCAAACTGAAATTCATCCGCGAGTACAAGGCAGGTCCCACGGCGGTGCGCGATGAAATGAAGACAGTCGACTATTTTATCAAACGCTTGAAATCAGAGAAAAAGCCTTACATGGCCGTCTATTATACTTTTGTGGGGCATTGGCCATACCCCGACCTGGGGAAAGAGCACCGCCTCATCGAACCCCACTCGTCACGCGACCGCTATATCAATAATCTCTTCACACAAGACAGACTCGTCGAGCGCATTGTGCGCGCGTTAGAAGACGCGCACCAAATGGAAAACACCGTGTTGGTCGTTGTCGGCGACCACGGCGAGGCATTCTACCAGCACCCGGGGAACCGCGTGCACTCGGGTGCGAGCTTTAATGAAAACATTATGGCGCCGCTTTTGATTTATTCACCGAAGCTTATCGCCCCGCGTACCATCGATTCTCCTTCGGTGCATGCGGACATTGTTCCGACGCTGCTTGAAGTCTTGGGGGTTACGTTTAATACCACGCAGTTCCAGGGAGCGTCTGCGCTCACGGGAGAGTTTGCGCGTGAGTTTATTTTCACCTTTGGCAACGAGAACACGTTGACTGCGGTGTCGCGTGCTTCAAAAAAAATGCAACTCTTGCGAACGGTCGGGCGCTGCCAAGCGTTTGATTTGGCAAAAGACCCCAAAGAGCAAAATACGCTGGGCTGCAATCCGAAGAGCGCAGAGTTTAAGGCTCTCGAAGCTTTTCTTAAATTGCAACCGGGCCTTCTGAAAGGCTATAACGAACTCTGCTTGAATAAAGCGTGCCCTTGAAGGGCCCGCGAGTTCTAAGCCTAAACTACAACGCCTCGTCGTTAAACTTCGAGCAGCAAACGCACTGGGTCTTCCATGATTTGCTTCACCTTGACAAGAAACGTAACGGCTTCTTTTCCATCGACAATGCGGTGGTCATAAGAGAGCGCGGTGTACATCATCGGTCGGATTTCTATTTTGTCGCTGCCGCCTTCTGAGACAACGACAGGACGCTTCACAATGTTGTGCATGCCCAAGATGCCGCTTTGCGGTGGGTTTAGAATCGGCGTCGACATCATCGAACCATAGATGCCACCATTTGAGATTGTGAACGTGCCGCCTTCCATTTCAGGAAGCGTGATTGTGCCAGAGCGAACGCGTTCAGCGAGCCGGGCAATTTCCATCTCAATTTCGGCGAAGTGTAACTGGTCGGCATTACGCACAATCGGCACGACCAAACCTCTGGGCCCTCCCACGGCGACGCCAATGTCGTAATAATTTTTGTAAACGATGTCAGTCCCACGGATTTCTGCATTCACCGCAGGAAGCTCTTGCAAAGCATGCACGACGGCTTTTGTGAAAAGGCTCATGAAGCCAATCTTGACACCATATTTTTTCTGGAAGTCATCGTTATATTTTGCGCGTAAATCCATCGCAGGCTTCATGTCGACTTCGTTGAATGTCGTGAGAATCGCTGCGGTCTGTTGTGCAGACACTAAGCGGTCGGCAATCGCACGGCGCAGGCGCGACATCGGTTGGATGGTTTCGCGTTCTGCCGTCTCGTCTCGCGTGCGCGATGGAGTGACTGTTTGTTGTGCGGCTGGCTTCGCGGTCGGGGGAGCTTCCCCTTTACGCTGAACTGCTTCTAAGACATCGCCTTTGGTCACCTGCCCGTGCTTGCCGCTCCCTTCGAGAGACACCGTATCGATACCGTGCTCTGCTGCAATTTTTTTGGCGGCCGGTGGCACTGTTTGAGCCATGCTCGCAGGTTGCGAAGAGGATGCCGCTTTCGCCGGTGCGCTGGCGGTTGGGGTCGTTGGTTGGGGCGTGCTTGCCGCCGCTTCTTTTGCTGCCGCCACGCCTTGAGGGTCGATAACGGCGACAACTTCACCCACCGCAACATTCTCGCCTTCTTTCTTTAAGATGGTTTTGATGGTGCCTGCCGACGGGGCGTAGATTTCTTGAGTGACTTTATCGGTTTCGACTTCAAAAATTGCTTCGTCAATTTTGACGGCTTCGCCTTGGGTTTTGAACCACCGCGCGATTGTTCCTTCGGTAATCGATTCCCCCATCGCGGGAATTTTCACTTCGATGTCAGCCATAGCTTACGGCTGAGTTTGCGAACCCGGCGTCAACTCAATGAGGGGTGCCGGATAAATCAGGTGGGGTCATGGAGCCTGTGCGGGAACTCATTGGTACAATTTTTTCTGCGCCAAGCCCACGCTAATCAGCGCAAATTCTCCCGCAAATCGTTCCGATTCGCTCGACGTGTTATTAGAATTCGCGCTGATTTGCTGCTTTTTCTAGCAACGCGTGTTCTTGTTGCAGAAAAAATCGTCTTTTTGTATCGCTTGCGCGAGTTCCCGCACAGGCTCCATGGCGAAAAATTTTGCCGTCTATTAGGACGACTACCCATGGAAATCACGAGCAGGTTGCAAACCGTTATGCGAGGCTTTTCTAAGAGGAAAAGCCGGCGCTCGTGATTTTCTAAGAGCCTTGAGGCAAAATTTTTTGCAAAGTATAAGAATCCCCACCTGATTTATCCGGCACCCCATTGAGGATTTTCGTTTGCGGCGTGACTCGAAATCGCACACGAGTTTATGTCTTATCCACGCATCCAGAAAGTTGACCCGGAACTTTATCAAGCACTTTTAGCCGAAGACGAGCGCCAAGAATCGCATTTAGAACTCATCGCCTCTGAAAATTTTGTCTCAAAGGCCGTGCTCGAGGCATACACTTCGACATTGACAAATAAATACGCCGAAGGTTATCCCGGTAAGAGATACTACGGCGGGTGCGGGCCATCCGATCAAGTCGAAACTTTGGCGATTGAACGGCTAAAAAAAATCTTCGGTGCAAAATTTGCGAATGTGCAGCCGCATAGCGGGGCCTCGGCAAACTTAGCCGCGTTCTATGCCGTGCTCGAACCCGGCGACACCTATTTGGGAATGAACCTCTCTCACGGCGGTCACTTGACGCATGGCAGCCCCGTCAATTTTTCGGGGCTCTATTACAAGCCGATTGCTTATGGCGTCGACGAAAAGACTCACCGCATCGACTACGACGAAGTCGAACGCTTGGCACTCGAACACAAGCCCAAGATGATTATCGCCGGGGCGTCTGCTTACCCACGCACTATCGACTTTCCTCGTTTTCGTGCGATTGCCGATAAGGTGGGTGCGAAGCTCATGGTGGATATGGCGCACATTGCAGGGCTTGTTGCTGCGGGGGAGCACCCGTCTCCGATGGATCATGCGCACATTGTGACGACGACGACACACAAGACACTCAGAGGCCCACGCGGCGGAGTGCTTCTCACCAATAGCGAAGAGATGATCAAAATCTTAAACTCGCGCGTTTTTCCCGGTGCGCAGGGTGGCCCGTTGATGCACGTTATCGCCGCGAAGGCTGCGGCGTTTGGCGAAGCGTTGACCGAGGATTTCAAGGCATACCAACACCAGGTTGTGCTCAATGCACGCGCCCTTGCGCAAAGACTCAAAGAGCGCGGTTTCACTTTGATTTCAGACGGCACCGATAACCACCTTCTCATTATCAACACATTCGACACCAAGGGAATTACCGGCAAAGACGCACAACTCATGCTCGAGAAGGCGCACATCACAACGAACAAAAACATGCTGCCTTACGACACGAATAAACCCGCCGTCACAAGCGGCATCCGGTTGGGGTCGCCTGCGCTCACGACGCGGGGCTTCAAAGAAAAAGACTTTGTCGAAACAGCCAACATCATCGCAGACATTCTCGACGCAGGTGGGAGCGAAAAAGCACTGGCCGATGCCGCAGCGCGTGTTCAAGCTCTCTGCAAGAGTTACCCGATGGCTGGGTTTCGTTTAGATTAAGATGAAACGGCGATTCATCCGGCGCGCGGTCGCAATCTTTTGTGGGATTACTCTTCTTGTCACAGTCTCTCTCCTCGCGGACGAAAACTTGAAAAAGAAAGCCATCCGTCGCGAAATGGTTGAAATGGATGTTGCTACGCGAAATATCGCAAGCATTTTGAGCTTGCGAGCGCAGTCGAAGCTCGACGATTCGCTCCAACGCTTGGCAAGTTGGCAGATGAAAACCCACCCTGAATTGGGTAAGCCTTTTGCAAGCGTCTTAACCAGTTGGGAAAAAAAAGGCGTCTTAGTCTTCGGTCAAGCTCTGCAAAAAGAGGTCGCGGGGCTTAGGCGTTTTGCGGGTCAGCGTAAAAAATTAGACGAGAAAGACTGGGATAAAGTCAACCAGAGCTTTGTAAAAATAATCAAGAACTGCCAGGGCTGCCATCAGGCGCTAAAAAAGGATACCCTATGAAAAAATTTTATGAACGTGTTTTTTCTCTACGCGCATTTTTTAAGCGGAACAAAGCTCTGGGTTCTGTCGCGTCTCTGGCATGGCTCATCGCGTTTGTTTTCGCAATCAAGACGAGTGTCTTAGACGCCAATAACATTCCATCGCCTTCGATGGAACCTACGCTCATGATTGGCGAT
>CAUJII010000087.1 GCA_963205035.1 Spirochaetota bacterium | reverse complement strand
GCCTTCGATAACCCGAAGCTCGAGCTGCGCATTGAAGACGGAATTAAATACGTGTTCGAGACTAAAGAATCCTTCGACCAGGTCATGCTCGACCTTACAGATCCCTTTGGTCCTTCGATTGAGCTCTATACCCATGAATTCTATTCGCAAATTGGCAAGATTTTGAGCGACAAAGGCATTTTGAGCCTGCACATCGAATCGCCAATTACGCGCCCGGAACTCTTCAGCAAGCTCTTCTGGACTCTAAAGTCGGTGTTCCCGATTGTCCATCCCATGCTCAATTATGTTCCCTTGTACGGAACACTGTGGGGGTATGCGGTTGCCAGCAAAACACAAGACCCGACACAGGTCGATAAAAAGACTCTGCTCGAACGCATTGCAAAGCATGCGCTGCCTAATTTGCAGTTCTATAATGAAGACACGCACCATTCGCTCTTTGCCCTACCCAACTATGTGCGAGCCATGATCAAAGCAGAACAGAGCCCCATCCGTAAGGGAGACACGTTGCCCGTGCCAGCCGGGTCCAAGCGGAATTTGGTGCTTTACGAAGAGGGATAATCCGACGAAAAAAATGTCTTTTTTACGACAAAAAAATACCACACAAAAAAAACGACAAAATTCTCAAGAGTTATTTGAGTTTACGCGACTGCAAGACGATAAAGAGAGGGGAATTCTTATAGAGGGGAATCAAGGCTTATGCTCAAGAAATTAAATCATGGACTTATGTTCGCCGTAGTGTTCACGGCAACCGCATCGCTCGGTGCCATCGACGACGCCTTCAAGGCGGGCAAAGACAGCCAAAAAGCTGCCGAACTCGCAGAGACAGAAAAAAAACTCGACGATCAAATCCGTCAGATCGCGGAACGTTTGCAAGCAATGTACACGCTGCGCGACATTGCACCCAAGGTAAAATTGACGCCCTCTCAAACGGTCTTTACAATGAGCAAAGATGAAGACGGCGAATATATTGAACTGCTGGCATACACGTTTAATCCGCAATCGTTTAACTATGCGAAGCCGGTGGGCACAGCGGCTAAGACGATGCGCCTCTATTTCAACGGCAAAGACTTAACAAAAATCAAGACGATTGTCGACGACCAAAACTTTTATGAACAATACAAGTATTATACACGAGTCGTACATCCTGGCCCGACAAAAGGTAATCCCAACGAGATTCAGCTTGCAACGTCTTTCAATAAACCGACAGAGGTTTCTGAAAAGACTCCCGACTATCAAGTTAAATTAGCAGACGTGGAAAACGATCCGACAAACCCAAACCGTCTGAAATTCAAGCGTGACTTTTATATCGAGAATCTCATTTACTTTGAGAAACTCTTTCGCTTCACATTCGAGTTTCAAAAGCGCGGTGCATCGAACGGAGACGTTGAAACTATCAACCGTCTGAAACACTCGCTGAGGTATTAAAAGCGTATTTCGCCCGCACTATTTTTAGTTGCGCTTTTCGTAAAGACCGCAAAAGCCACCGGCGTTCATACGCTCGTGGCTTTTTTGCATAAGAGCTTTCCATGGCGCACCCAGTAGAGTCGAACGCGCAAAAACCCAAAAGGCTGTCGCCGCAAGAAAAGCGGTTTCAAGAAAAATTTACCTCGCTCGAACTTTTTGTGCGCGTCATTGCGCATGACTTGAATGGCCCGCTCACGGGGATGAATTTGACGCTGCAGCAAGCGCGCAAGCTCGTCAAGAGCCCGCTTGCGCTCAAGTCCTTAGATACGTTAGAGCACGACTTGAACCTGGCTACGAATTTGCTTGAAGAATTAAAATCGCTCAACCGGCGCGAGACGTTTCGGCCAACACTTCTCGACATCGGTACAGAAGTACAGTTGATTGTAGAGCAAATCCACAACCTGTCTGCCTCGCCGCTCACAGTGGCGTTCACGCAGTGCAGAGAGAAACTTGTCGTCGCAGGCGATGTCTCCAGGTTGCGCCGCGCATGGCAGAACATTATTCGAAACGCAGTCGAGATGGCGCAAGGCAAAAAAAGTGAAGAGCCTGTTCTTTTTCAAGTGAACGTTAAAAAATCGGGCCGCTTTGCGCGCATTAGCTTTCACGACAATGCCGGCGGGGTCGCACGCCAACGCTTGCCTCGGCTCTTTGAGCCTTTCTACACCACGAAGGGCTCGAAAAACCGGGGGTTGGGACTCTTCATTGCGCGCAAGATTGTGCTTGAACACCACGGTAAGATTCGCATTGTATCGGCAAGGCCGAGTACGTGGGTTACCATCGACTTGCCTCTTGTAAAATGACGGATAGCAACGCGCTCCCTTTCTTAGCCTTCGAGATCGACGGCAAAAAGAGTGCGCACCGTATTCTTCTCGTCGAGGATGCCGAATCGATCCAGCTTGCAATACGCGATTTTCTTTTTGCGCGCTACGATGTTACGGCGTGCTCTAACGCAGAAGAGGCTCTCATGCGTCTTGCAGACTCTCCCGAATTTGATCTTCTCCTTGCGGATATTCGTCTTCCTGAAATGAACGGTTTAGAACTTGCGAGGCTTGCTCGCAAAGTGCGGCCTGAAATTCGTATTGTGCTTATTACGTCTTATGACGTGAACGAGTTCATTGATGTGATCCGCGAACAAGGTTTTTCACAAGTTATTACAAAGCATGGGCGCATGAGCCTCAAAGAGATCGAGGTGACAATCGAGAAAGTTTTATCGAACGATATTTTTGGAGTTCAAAAATACTTCCCTCAAATGCGGCTGAAAGAAGTGAGTATCTCTAAATTTCCGCGCCCTTTAATCAACGGCCAGCTCTATTCGGTAGTAATCCGCTCGCTCCATGAACGCATCGAGATTACCGACGCCATCGCAGACCAGTTGAAGGCACAGAAGAAGATGACCGAGGCCTTGAGCAAGCTCGTGCTCGACGAGCTTTCCTCAAATGCTATGTTTCGTGCGCCGGTAGACGAGGCGGGCGAATACAAATACCAGAACAAGAATGCGCAAGAAGATATTTTAGAGCCTCACCAAGACATCGTTCTTGATGAAGAAGATTGGTTTACGATCCAGTTTGGACTTTGCGACGATTGGGTGATTATAGCGTGCATCGACCCGCACGGCAGGCTATCTCAAAAAGAGATTCTCTACCGTCTGCACAGGCACCTTTCGCTTAACCAAGAAACAGGGATGCCGGAAGGCTTGCACGACTCGCATGGCAGGGGGCTCTTTCTCTTGCGCGAGCAACTTTCATCTGTTGTTTTTAATCTCGCACGCGGCCGGTCGACTGAAGTTATCTGCTTCCACAACACTACCGCCGCGCAGGCGTATAAAAATATTTCCATTTATGAAATAGAGGCTCCGCAGTAGACATGCCAACACAAGACCCAATCATCGAACTCAAGAAGCTCAGCTTTCTATATGGCAAGCGAACAATCTTAAACGAGATTGACTTAAGCCTGCCGCAAGGCAGCTTCACCACTATCGCCGGCGAATCGGGCAGCGGAAAGAGTACGCTTCTTTATATCTTGGGCGGTTTCTTGCGACCCGCATCGGGAGAATATTTTTTTCAAAACCGAAAAGTCTACCGCTGGTGGGGTGAGTGGGGACTCGGACGTTTCCGCAAGAAAAATATCGGATTTCTATTCCAAGATTTTAGACTCTTGCCGTTTCTAACGGTGGAGCAAAACATCCGGTTCCCTTCGCTTTTTTCCGGTGTGCGTATTGAGAAAGATCGTCTGCGGCAAAACATGGAGAAGCTCGGCATCTTGCACCGGGCGAAAGCATACCCTACTGCAATTTCAGGCGGCGAAGCCCAGCGCACTGCGCTCGCGCGCGCACTCCTTATGGCTCCCCCCGTGTTGCTTCTCGATGAACCCACGGGCAACCTCGACCATGAAACTGAAAAATCGATTGTTTCTGTTTTGAAAACTTTACAACAAGAAGGATTAACACTCGTATGCGTCTCTCACAGCGAATATATTATGAATAAGGCGGATAGAGTGCTCCACCTCAAAGACGCTTCGTTCATCGGGGGAGATACCACAGAAAAAAAACAACGCCCCAAAAAACAAAGGAGCGAAACGTGAGCTTGTTGCGTTTCATCGGTCGAAGGCTGCTTCTCATTCTATTTATTGCGCGTAAGCATTTCATCCGCAACGCGCTTTCGTCTTTGGGGCTCTTCTTGTCGCTCCTCGTTGTGATTACTGTGCTCGGTATCTTGGGGCCTGTCAAAAAAATGATTCGCACTAAGATGGAAAAAAGTCTGCCGCCGCAAACGGTGCGTCTTGTGCCTGACTTACAACACTTAGGAAAAACAAATAGCACTTGGAGTTTTTTTAAGAAAGAGCAAGATAACTTGATGCTGATAAACACGAGTCTTGTCGAGCGCATAAAGCGCTGGGG
>CAUJII010000086.1 GCA_963205035.1 Spirochaetota bacterium | reverse complement strand
TTCAAGTGGACTTCCCAAACATCCTGAATGGGAGTTGGCCTTCCGTCAAGGAAAGCGGGTTGTTTTTTACATTTCATAGGGCCTCTATATATTAAATACCAAGAAACCGTGTTTTTTTCTCACGCTTTTTGAATTTTTTTTGGAAAATGGGATTTTTTTGCGAACGAACCTGATTATGTCACGGAAATTTGGCGAAATGTCTCCCCGTAGCTATGGAAAACCAGAGCAGCGCAGCAGAATCATAATGATTCAAAAGTCATTCGGAACTCGAATGCCGCGAAAAACCTGACCACCCTACTCGCAAAAACTACCGCAAAAGCGCGAGTTTTTTCTTATGCAGATCCCCAAGATACGTTACGAGCGCAGCGCGCGCTTCGTTCGCGAGACGCTCCGATTGCGTTTGCGCATTCTCTATCCGCAGCGTTTTTAAGAGAAGATTGCGACTCTTGTTCAAACGCTCCAGAGACGGAACCTTCTCATCGAGCGTTTTTCTTGGATGGACTAAAACCTGTAAAATTTGTGTCGAGATGAGAAGTATTTCCTCTAAAGGGTACACTAACCTTCTGCCTTAAAACCGCCCTTGTAGTCTGTCGGTTTAGGCGCCGCTTTAGTCGCTGCGACTTCCATTTGCTTCCACGCTTCTAAGAGTTCTGTTACAATTTTTTTTACGGGTTTCAGAGGCTCTATCTTTTTTTGTAAGTTCGCTTCCAAAAGCTGCGTTTTTGCATAAGCATACAAATTGAAAAGGTTCTGTGCGATTTCTCCGCCTTGCTCGAGATTTAGTGAGACCATGAGCTCGGTAAAAATATCTTGTGCGCGTAAGATATCACGATTCGCTTTGTCGTATGTCTTAAAGGAAGCCATGTTGGCTTCAGCGGCGTTCACAAAACGCAAAACGCCCTCGTAAAGCATAACTATGAGCTGTTTTTGGTCGGCGGTTCCAATCGAATTCGCTTGATATTCTTTCAGATGGAGATCGCCGTGCATCGAGAACCTTTTGTAGGAGCCAGTCATAGTGTCGGCATCTTTTCGATTCCGCTTGACGCTTGATTTCGGCGCGTGGGAAGTACGGCATGAATTCAAAGAATTGGATGTGGGCGTTGGGCCTTGTTCTACTGGCTGCTGTGAGTCGGTTTTTGCCGCACCCGCAGAACTTTACCCCCGTTATGGCTGTAGCACTTTTTGCTTCGGCGGTTATTACTCCGCGTTTCTTGGGGATTGCTGTGGCTCTCGTTGCCATGCTGGTCTCTGACATTTTCTTGGGCTGGCATTCGACGATGCCGTTTGTCTATGGTGCCATGCTTCTTGTGGGCCTCTTAGGCTTTTTGTTACGCGAGAAGCGCAGCCCTCTCAAGATCGTTTTCGCAAGCCTCACCGGGAGTGTGCTTTTCTTTCTTATTACCAACCTCGGCGTCTTCTTAACCGAAGCGATGTACCCAAAGACTGCAGAGGGACTCTTGCAATGCTACACGATGGCAATACCATTTTTTCGCAATTCGGTGACCGGGGATATGCTCTATACCCTTTCTTTCTTCGGTATTTTTGCGCTCGCGACACGCTCGTCAAAGCGTGCAGTACTTCACGGGGGCTAAGCCAGCGACGGCGGATTTACTCACCCGCGTCTCGCTTGTCGATGTTTGGCGCGGGCTGACTCCAGTCCTGTTGGATGTCTCGTTCGAGATCCGATGCGGCGACCGTATCCTTCTGACGGGTGAAAATGGTGCCGGTAAGAGTACACTCTTAAATCTGCTCGCACGGAGACTTCACCCAAAAGACAACCGGGGAGTTCTGGAATTCGACGCCGAGACGAGTGCGGATTTCCGCGCGGCACACCGGAACATAGCGCTCGTCAGCCGAGAAGAAGGTTTGCGCCTTGCCCGCATCCACGCGAGAAGCACTGTTTTTGATTTTCTTTGTGGGAATTTGGACGGGCAGGATTTCGTTTACCGCGACGTATTACCTTCTGAGATAGAGCAAATTGAACGTGTTATTCGCTTCTGGAAAATAGACCCGCTGCGGGATAAACCTCTCAGCCGGCTGTCGTTTGGAGAGTTGCGGCAGGTGTTTCTTGCGCGCTCCGATCTTCACCCGCGTAAGCTCTACCTTCTCGATGAAATTTTTAGCGGACTTTCGCATGAGGCATGCCTGCGCGTCGAAGATTGGCTGCGCTCACTGCCGGAGACGGCGGCGGTGGTTTTGGTTTCCCATGACACAGCGCACCTCGGGGCACTTGGTCTCAATCGGCGTCTCCAAATCGAGGCAAAGCGAGTCGCCGAGCGGCCTTTGGGAGAATTTGGAGTAACTATTCCGACGGCCGCCGAAGGCACTGTAGCGTTTGCTACAAACTCGCCCCCCCTGGAAAAGCGAGTAACTATTACAAAATCCCCCGAACCTCTTGTTTTGGCAAAAAACGCCGATTTTTACCAGGATTTTACGTTGGTATTGAGAAATACCACATTCACTCTACACACCGGCGACCGCATTCTTCTCAGCGGTCCCAACGGCTCGGGCAAGAGCACCCTTTTGCGCGTGATGCACGGCGACTTTCGGCCGGCTTTCGGCGCGGGCTCGCTCGACTTTGTGGGTGCACTCGCACACACCGAAAGAAATACGTTGTGGAACAAGGTTGCGTTCGTTGCCGCCTCGCAATTTAACTATTATCCTGAGTCGATGAGCGTATTGGATGTCCTCGCATCCAGGCTCTCAGGCTCGCTTTACGAATATCCGCCCGCCCTTCCGGAGGACGCAATGCAAAAAACCGCCGCATTTGGTTTGGTGGATTTTCTCCATCGATCCTTCGCAAAACTTTCAGAAGGCGAAAAAACACGCGTCTTGTTCGCACGCGCCTTTCTTCGGGAAGCAGCCCTCTACCTAATCGACGAGGGATTGATGGCTTTGAGCGAGCGCAATTTGGAATTGGCGTTAAATTATCTAAACGCGCTCCCCCCAGAGGCGGCTGTAGTAATGGCAGTCCATGAGAGGCAGAACATTCTCGACGAAAAACTATCATTCCGCCTCACGCGCTGGAATATGAATGCAGGCTATCTTTTTCATTGACACAGGTCAATTTTACGTACGAGTATCCATCATGAAAAACTTCATCTCTCCCATCGATTCAAAATTCTGGCCTTGGCTTGCATCCAAGATCTACTTCTTCTTACTCAAGGCAATGCAAAATATCAATGAAATTATTATCAAGCCAGAAGATGTTGAAACGCTTAAGAAACTCAAAAATGAACGGCTACTTTTTTTCAGCAACCATCCATCGACGGCAGAACCCCCCATTGTGTTTTACTTGAGCCGCTTAGTCGGCTCGCCTTTTTACTTTATGGCGTCCCGGCAGGTATTTAATTGGCAGGGAGGAGCGATAGGCTATTTTATCCGAAGATTCGGTGCTTTTTCTGTGATTGCTGGCATTCCAGATCGCGATTCCTTGAAAATGGCTAAGGAGTTACTTGCGCGCCCGAGTGGCAAGCTCGTTATTTTTCCCGAAGGTGAGCCGACCAGTGGCGAGAACGACAACCTCATGCCGTTTCAGGCGGGTGTCGCGCAGTTGGGCTTCTGGGGCCTTGAAGAAGCGCGCAAGAGAGATGCGCAGGCAGATGTCACCACGATGTATTGCTTCATGAAGTTCGTTATCGATGCTCCACGGGAGAAGATTTTATCGGATCTCAATAAATCGCTTTCCAAGTTAGAAAAAAAGTTAGAAATAAAATCCGACGGTAAACATATCCTCCACCGCTTTCTAACTATTGGGCGCCATTTGCTCGAGAAAGTTGAGAAAGACTATAATTTAGGATCGTCTCCCAACCAAGACTTTGATTTTCGCATCGGCCGCGTGCGCCACGCAATGCTCGATGGGATTGCAGATAAGCTGAACCTTCAAAATTATGAGCGGGGAGATGACGCAATTACCAAATGGCGCAAACTTTTCGCAGTAGTCGAGTTGTTACAGTTGAAATACCCCGACCCAAAGCTACCGAAGGTTTCTCCTGCATTGGTCAAATGGGCACACAAGGAAGCAGTTTTCATTTTTGACTTTATTGTCATGAAGCGGGATTATATTCTGTCAAAACCCACTCCCGAGAGACTCTATGAATGGCTCGACCGTTACGAGTCGTATATCTACAAAAAAATTCCGCGTGCGTTAGGCGGGGTGCCAAGCCATTTGCCGAGAAAAGCGCATTTGATTTTCGCCAAACCCTTTAAGCTGTCGGAGAAATATACCAACGACCGCGCCAAGAAGAAAGAAGCTGTCGAGAAGATGACCCACGAGTTGCGCCTTGAAATGCAGAAATTATTGGACAGCGCGGAGCATTTGACGACGCCATTATTTAGTGCCGAGGAGATTACCGCAGTGAAGAAGAAGATTACGGATAATTGAGTTGAGGCGGGAGATTGACTCAGTACTAATCGTCGGTATAACTCACCGTAATCCAACTCTCGTCGAAGCCGACGGTATCAAGCACTAAATCTTTGTTGAGGGTGTTGGGTTTTCGGACTTGAATAAACAGGGATTTTTGAGGTACTTCCTCTATTATCGTAAATTGTGACCCGTGGGGCTGCCACGTAAACTTATGAAATTTGTTCTTCTTTTCCCTACCGATTAGATTATTATTATCGTTCCATTCCCAAAAAAGATCCGAGTTGTCATATGCGAGTGTCGGTATTTCAAAAACGACCATATTCGTCAGATCGTTAGCTTTCACGAGGACAATTGTTCTCAATTCATTGAAATTTTTCTGCACCTCATTTACGCGATCATTCCAGATATCTAAGACCATTGACCCAATCTTGTTCGGATCAGCTCCCAGTATTTTTCCCTGCGAAAATGAGTACGCTGGTGAATTTCTTCCTGAAATCAGTCTGACAAAACGTTGGGATTTGGGGTTATTAGATTTAACGGTTTTTGCACCCCATGCGCACTGGTGCTTGACAACATCATCTAAACCGACATTCGAGGGCTTCCATGAAGCATCGATGCAATTCGCAAATATTTCTTCCCAATCTGATCCTTCTAATACTGGTTTTCCTTTGCTCGCCAGCAAATATACAATTTCCTTACCCAGACTCAGAGCAAAGGCCGGCGGAAATCGATTCAATAAATACGGCGGGTTATATTTCTGAATACGCCGTAATTTCGGTCTCTTAGAACTAGCCATATTTTTCTTTCCTGGCTGGCCTTATTAACTCAGGAAAAGCCAACGGCAGAAACTTGCGCAACACATGATAAGCCATAGGCACTGGGAGTGAGTTTCCAGCTTGCTTGCGCGCTTGGGAGTCGTTTACAGTAATTTGATATGTGTCTGGAAATCCCTGCAGCCGAAACATTTCTCGGGGCGTCAGTCTGCGTTCGCCATTGACCAGAAGATAGTTGTATGATGCGCCCGCTCGCAGGGCACAGGAATATGGATAGGATGAAATGTTCCCTGATTTATTTTCATGCCAAACGGAGGGCGAAGTTCTTGGCGTGTGCTTTTCCTTACGTTTCTGTACAATTTTCTCCGACGCGTAGTATTTTCTTGGCACATCGCTTTCTAATATCGCAGACAAAGGTTCCATCTGAATTTTACCAAAATCCCAGTCAAAAATGAATGGTGATTCTTGTCCAATAATAAATACCCTTTCTCGCTTTTGAGGTAGGCCAAAATCCAAAGCATTTAGAACTTTATACTGAACCGAATAGCCTAGATTGTTTAAGACCATTAAGATTCTCGATAGTGTTCGGCCTTGATTATGAGACACAATTTGCTTTACGTTCTCCAGAACAAATGCTCTAGGTCTTCGCGCATTCAAAATACGTGCTATTTCGAAAAAAAGCGTACCACGGGTATCATCAAATCCTTGTCCTTTCCCAATAATACTAAATGGTTGGCACGGGAAGCCCGCGAGAAGCAAATCATGATTTGGTATCGAGTATTCATTAACAGTTCTTAGATCGCCGAAGGGGGCTTCGCCAAAATTATCAAAATAAATTTTCTGAACAAAGGGGTCAATATCAGACGAAAAAACACATTCACTGCCAAATTCCAGATCTCGACCCGCCTTCTCTAAAGCGAGACGAAAGCCACCGAGACCACAAAACAGATCAATAAACTTGACACTCATATGTACATCTTTTCCGCAAATGTCAGGCAGCAAAGCAGTTTGTTATGTCTCATGAATTCTGAGATTAAATGTCCGAAATTCGGCAACATAGCACTCGCTTTGTCGTTGACGCCCTGTTTTGGCCTCACCTTTAGCTTCAACGCAGTTTGTCGTGAGAGGGCACACGAAGTGACCCCCACGGTGCGAAGCGAAGGCGGAATTAGCTCCGAAGACGGAGACCCACGTGGTTTGAAGCAAACCGCCTGGGTCGCAGTTGGTTAGAGGATGCTAATTCCACAAAAGCGGAATTAGCTCAGTTGGTTAGAGCGCTACCTTGACATGGTAGAGGTCACTGGTTCGAATCCAGTATTTCGCAAAGCCGAAATACCCACCGGCCTTTCGCAAAGCCGAAATACCTATTGGCATCGCAAATTTTATTTAGCAGTAATATCCCGCCTACTCGCGGGTTTCTCTCATACTAAGTTCGCGAACAATACGATCCGGTTTGAAAGGTTCAATGAGCGTGAGCCGGTTGCGGCCTGTTTCGGGGCGCCGTCTTCAGAGTGAAAAATACCCGTAGAAAGCGCATTTTTGAAGCGAAGCCAAGGCAATACACGCACAAAGATAACGCTTTACAATGTGTGCGGTGCACAAATTTTGAACCATGCAGAATCTTCAAAGGAAGCTGCGGCATCCCAAGTACCAATTCTGGTTTGCCCTCTCGCTCACGGGAGGATTCCTCCTCTTCGAGATTGTGCCAAAGCTCGCAGCAACGAGTCCCGTTTCAACTACCGCGCCGACTTTACCACGCGAAGTGGCTATCCGTAAAGCAGTCGTCGAAGAGGCGAAAAAATTTCTCGATACGCCCTACAAGTTTGGCGGCACCACACCCGCAGGTTTCGACTGTGGTGGGCTCATCCTCTACCTCTACCGCAAGCAGGGATTTGCAATACCCCACGCCGTCTTTAGCATGCGCCCGACGTTGCGGCTCACGAAGCACCCGAAAAAGGGTGACATACTCTTTTTCTTGAACGATAACAGGAATGTGGGGCATGTCGGTCTCTACGTTGGCGATAATAAATTTATCCACGCTCCGAAGGAAGGGGCGTTCATTCGTTACGAACGCTTGAAGCATCCTTATTGGAGAAAACGTCTGGTCGAGACACGTAGCGTTTTTTGATTTGGTCTTAAGAAGGTTGGCAATAAAGCCACCTGCCCACGACTAATGCCCCAAGAGATTAATACGACATCTTCTAACATTGCTGCAGTATGCCTTTCGCAGGCGGTGGCCGCAGGGTATGGCGATAAAGAAGCGATGGTCTTCGCAAGTGCCGTGGGGGCGACGCAGAGCTATACCTACCGTGAACTCGACGCACTCAGCGCACGGTTTGCTGGTTCGTTGAGCGCACGAGGCGTGCGCGCTGGTGAGAGGCTACTTTTGCGGCTGTCGAATACTGCGGCATTCCCCATTGCATTTTTCGGCGCTTTGCGCGCCGGAGTGATACCGGTGCCGACTTCCCCTCTTCTCACGGCGGGGGAGTTACGCTTTATACTCGAGGATTCGGGCGCTGTAGCGATTGCTACAGACTGTAGGCTATGGAATTCCATAGCTATGGATTTCCATAGCTACCCGCTCAGCGCAATCTATGTTTCGGGGGAGGATTCGACCATGCCACAGACTCTCTCTTTTGAAAATGAGCTTGAGATTCACCGCCCAGCTATGGAAATCCAGCGCACCCACGCAGACGATGCCGCATACCTCGTTTATACTTCGGGCACGACGGGCTATCCCAAAGGAGTGCTCCATGCGCACCGCTCGCTTTGGGGTCGCGAAAGCGCGCGCCTCCACTGGTTCGATTTCATCGAATCGGAGCGCGTCTTGCACGCGGGGAAGTTCAACTGGACGTATGTCTTGGGGACGGGCCTTATGGATCCGCTTTTCAAGCGCAAGACAGTCATCGTTTACGAAGGGCCCCACTCTGCTGAGCGGTGGGTGAAACTTCTCAAGGACGAGCGTGCGACGACCTTTCTTGCCGTGCCGACTGTCTTTCGGCAAATTCTCGAACGCACTGCCGTGACAAAGGCGTATCTACCCCACCTACGCCATGCCATGTCTGCGGGCGAGCACCTCACCGATTCCGTTTTCGAGGCTTGGCTGGAGCGTTTTGGATTTCCGATTTATGAGGGCTTGGGGATGTCTGAATGCTCGTATTATATTTCACAAGACAAGAGTCAAAAACCCAAGAAAAACTCCGCAGGCAAAATTCAGCCGGGCCGCAAAATCGATCTCTTGAACGACTCTCTTGCCCCAGCACCGCCAAACACAGAGGGCATGCTTGCAATCCACCAAAGCGACCCGGGTCTTTTTTTGGGCTACTGGAACAAAACCCATCCCGAGCCGCCGCCTTTCAAAGACGGCTGGTTCTTGACGGGCGACTATGCCAAGCGCGACGCCGAGGGATTTATTTATTTTCTGGGCAGGCGCGACGATGTCATCAAATCGTTTGGCTACCGTATCTCCCCTTTTGAAATTGAGAGAATTTTTCGCGACCACATAGCACTTCAGGATGTGGTGGCTGTAGAAGAAGCTGTCGACAAAGAGAAAACCCTCGTCGTGCTCTACATCCACCTTAGGGAGAACGCCATTGTTTCCGACGAGGAGTTACTCGCGTGGGCCAAAGACCGTCTCGCGGCGTATAAGATGCCCAAAAAAATCTACCGTGTTTTAGAATTTCCGCGCTCGGCCAATGGAAAAATTTTGCGACAGGCATTAAAGAAGCATACTCAATAAATGCCCTCTATTTGCAAGGCTCAAAAGCCGAAAATAAGATAAGTGGCACCAGAGAATAAGCCCTTCTATATCGACCTACCCGAACAAGCGTTCAAAGAGTTTGCGCATGGCTTCCCTCTTCTGGACGACGAAGCTCTATTGCTCGAGGGCTATGCTGCGTATGCGCGCGAGAATGACGCGCTTTTTTTCACGACTGCGAAAATCACAGACTTCCTTTTGACAAGGGCCGAGTCGGAAAATATCACGCGGCTCAAAAATTTGGCAAATATTCGCCGTCTCATTTTGCAGACGACGCCCGGCTTGCGCGATAAGCAGTTTCTTGATGCCGATTTTGAAAACGGGGAGCTCTACCGTCTACGTCTCAAAGATCCATCGACAGAATTCTTGCAAGATTACTACAACCAAATGCTGCTCAATACGTCGCTAGCCTTCCCCGACGAAGAGTCGATGCAGAAATACCTTATACCTGCGGCGTATGTAGAAATCCCAATTCAAGAAATTGGAAGCGGCACGAACCATCGGCTGGAAGAAGAGAAACGGCTCATGGTTTTTCGCTTCGTTGATATTCCAACGACGGTCATTGCGTCGGCGAAGACTCTCAAGATGCTTCTCGATGTGTGCCTTCTTAAGTTGAGGAATGTCGTCGTAAATTCTGCGCAGAACCGACTTGTCGAAGACTTAGTCAAAGACATGCGCAACATCATGCCACAGAAAACAACGACTGTCGAGCGCATCACGAGACTTCTATCGAGTGGAGAAAATGAAAACCCGCTCTATTTCGTGAACCTTGCAAACCGTCTCGCCGCGTACTTTACAATAGACAAAGATAAGCGCGGCATGGCCACGCTCATCCAAGCGGCGCGTCTCGTCGAGGCGTTCAAAGGTTACGAAGTTTGGCTCGAGGGAGAGAAGAACAACAAGGACCGACAGCGTGAGAATTCACTGAAGCTACTCGATATCATGGCAGACCACCCAGCGCTCCTCAACCGAGAAGGTATTATCCAAAAGGTTATTCAAGGTTCTGCGGGCCTCGAGATCATGGCGTCTTCGATGAATAACGCGGAGATTGAGCAAGTGCTGCAAACGATGCTTTCAGAATTTACCGTTTTCCAACCAGACGAACAGACGCTCCTACCGGCGCTTCTCAAATTCAAGCTTAACGACGAAGATTTTTTTATCCACCGCGAGGCTGTTCTAATTTTCTTTGAATCGGAGCGCAAGAGAGTAAGTGCTTTGCTCTTAGCGCGCTTTAGAAAAATGTGGTACGCACTCATGCTCCGAAACGAGAGCCGCTCCTCGATGGAGTTTGACGAGTTCTTTGCTGAAGATGTTGAAAAGTACGTCAAGGCACACGAACCCATTTTTTCTCTTCTCTTAAAAAATCCGCAGACAATTTTGAACGCATTCCATATCCAGAGTAGACACCCTGTCGTTGCGAATTTGCAAAATGTTTATTTCTTCAACAATGAAAGACTCATTTTTCGACCGGTACACATGCTCTTGGGGCTTAATCGCCGCGACATCTTTCTGAGGACACGCGCAGAGCTGCCGTTTCTTTTCCGCTATCCTTTCTTGCGCTGGCTCGCCAGCCTATTTGGACTTCTTGGAAGCGAAGCACTACCCACGCCAGAGACTGCGTCGACTGAAGAAGAGTCGCACTCAAGCGTTCCATCCGATACCGATTGGCACCGCGCACTCAACATGGTCGAAACTCGGCTGACTGGCGAAAAAAGTGTGCAAGAGTTACGCGACAAGTATAGCGAGGCGTGGAATCTCAAACTCGGTGATGCGCGCAAACAATTAGCGGAGCGAATAGATAAGGATGTTGAGCAGAGAGCGAAGCGGCTCTTCTCGATGACGCGAAAACTCCCCGAAGTAACGCAGCAGTTTATGCGCTCCGAAATTGAAAATGCAGCGACGCAGCTCGTTCGTCGGTATGCAAACGACACCGCCGAACCACGCGCTTTCAAACAGTATATACAACTGACGCTCATCGAAATGCTCAAGCACATCCGCTAAGACTCTATGCTTGACATCCGAGGAAAACTTCTCATCGCCAGTTCAGCCGTTCTTGACGGACAATTTAATAGAGGCGTTGTGCTCGTTGTCGAGCACGACAGCCGGGGCTCTTTGGGCCTTATTCTAAACCACCCGCTGCCGACTGGTCAAAAGGCGCGCAGTGGTCTTTTTTTGGGAGGGCCGGTCGAAACGGAACACCGCTCGCTCTTGCACACTTCGGCTGAACTCGCAACTGCGGAAGCCGTTGTCGACGGTGTCTATTTTGAGATCAACGACACTCTTTTGGAGCGTCTCACAGAACGCGGCGCGCTTTGCCGCAGGTTTAGCGGTTATGCGGGTTGGGCGACCGGGCAGTTAGAGTTTGAATTACAGAACAAGAGTTGGATTATTTTAGAAGCTTCTAAGGAGTTGGTGTTCCACGACGACGGTTATCATCTCTGGCGACGCTGTCTCATCGAAAAAGGTGGACTCTTTCGCCATTTCGCATCGACGCACAAGAGTATTCTGCTCAACTGACCCCCTCGCGTCTACGTAGGATTATCCATACAACGCCTACAGAGAGCGCGAGAACTACAGCGTTGTAAAATATATTCGTAAGGTGGTATTTCAAAATTTCCCCAATCAAGAAGAAAGAAGAATACACAATGGCAACCGCTGCAATAAATAAGACGAGCTCTTTGCCTTTCCACGGCTGCGGCTTCACAAGGTTTTGAAAGTCAGTAAGCTTTTGTGCGCTATCGGGTGGCGTGAGATATGTCACCATTATCCA
Organism: Spirochaetota bacterium; assembly: GCA_963205035.1. Classification (GTDB taxonomy): domain Bacteria; phylum Spirochaetota; class Leptospiria; order Turneriellales; family Turneriellaceae; genus Turneriella. The sequence continues at coordinate 3,901 of CAUJII010000086.1, read as the reverse complement.
TACGGCACTGGTCGCAAGCGTCACCAGACAAAGTCTTAGCTCTTGAGCGAGAGTAGTTTGAGAGAAAATCAACGTGAATACAAATGCAGCGACCATGGCGCTAATTTCGCTTGCGGCGTTGATACGTTTCCAATACCAGCGCAAAAGATAGACTGGCCCTGTGCCGGCTGAGAGTGTGAGAATGAGCTCCCACCCACCGCTCACAGAGTCCATGAGAAAAGAAACTCCCACAGCGCCTAACGCAAGGAAAATAACAACCACCCTCGAGACAAAGATTGCGCCTTTCGTAGTCTCTGGCATGGCGCGTGTCCCGGGCAGTACGTCGTTCAAGATGTAAGAAGCCCCCCAGTTGAGATGCGTTGCGATGGTCGACATGAAAGCCGCCAAAAAAGCGGCGACCATGAGGCCCTTGAGTCCCGCAGGCATCCATTGAACAATTGCGTGCGCATATAAAAGTTCTTTGTCGCCCACACTCGGCAAGAGCACTGCCGCAGCGAGCGCGGTGATAATCCAAGGCCACGGGCGCACGACAAAATGAAGCACATTAAAAAGAAGCGCTGCGCCGACTGCGTGGTTCTCATTGCGCGTCGAAAGAAGTCTCTGCGCGATGTAACCGCCTCCCCCCGGTTCAAAGCCCGGATACCACGAAGCCCACCACTGCACGCCGAGCCAGACGGCGATGATGTAAAGCGGACCCGAAGAATACCAGGGATAGATTTCTGTCGTGCCGGGTTTGAGTGCCGTTGCCGCACGGCTCCAGAGTATGTCTAACCCTCCGACTTTTTCGGTCGCGACATACGCCAAAACAATGCACGCCCCCATCGCAATAAAAAATTGCAGCGCATCGGTGACGACGACTCCCCACAAACCGGAAAGAATAATATACAAGACGGTGAATGCGTAAAGAGCTCCCAGAGTTTGCCACAGCGGAAAATCGAAGAGGACGTGCATTACCTTCGCCATGCCCGTCGTCACCCAGCCCATGATGATGAGGTTGACTGCAACCCCTAAATAGAAGGCGCGGAATCGGCGCAAGAATTGGGCGGATTTTCCTCCGTACCTAAGCGTTGCAAACTCTGCGTCAGTCATGGCCCCCGAACGCCGCCAGAGCCTTGCGTAAAAAAGTGCTGTCAAGATGCCCGACGGGATGAGTGAAAGCCAGAGAAAATTTCCAGCGATGCCTCTATCGATAGTTAGTCCGGTGACCGCGAGCGGCGTGTCTGCTGCAAAGGTTGTCGCAACCATCGACAAGCCTGCGAGATACCAGGGGAGGGAACGGCCAGACAGAAAATAATCTTCTGTCGAAGTTTGCTTGCGCCTGAGCGCGAAAACTCCCACAGCGAATGTGAGTACAAAGTAAAATGCAATGACAGCCCAATCGGCGGCTTCTAAACCCATCTTGCCCATTATTCGACTTGCGGCTCCACAACTAAACCCAACCCCTCGCGTCTCAAATCAGAAGCCGCGATAAACTTGCGCCTCCGAGCGTCGTACTCGACGGCTTGTATAGATCCCAGAGAAACAACGTTGTGTTTGAGTAAAAGGTCTATACCCGCAGCACTCAGCTCTTTCACCCAAAGCGCGTCCCGCTTAATGGGCAACTCGACCAAGGCTTGACCGTTAGGCAGCATGACTGCGCGTGGGGCGTTCACAGCATGTTGGAGTTCTTCACCCGAGAGGATGCGCGATGCAACGAGAGCATTTGTGCCGACAATCGTGGGCCCGCCGGGGGAACCCAGTGCCCAATAGGAGCCATTCTTCTTTAAGATAATCAGAGGCGACATCGAACTCTTGGGCCTCTTCGCGCCTAAAGTCTCGCGTGCCTCGGTATTCAGCGCAGTCACGCGCTCTTTGCGTCCCGGCTCTATTGAGTTGATACGCCCGGGTTGCGGTGTGAAGTCGGTCAGCTGGTTATTCAAGAGAAAGCCACGGCCTTTGACCACGAGCGCTGAACCCATGCTCATTTCGACCGATGACGTATAGCTTACTATATTGCCGGTACTGTCGGCAATCGCGACATGCGTCGTGTTCTGTGCTTCGGGAATAGTGAGTCGCGGGGGAGTTTTCTGCTTAGAAACCGCAAAATCCGGGTCTTCGAGTATTTTTTCGCGGGTCTTGAAACCCTTACGCTGCGCGTTGAGTGAGCGCACCAGTTTTTCCCTCTCGGAATTTCCGGGATCAAAAAGAGTTAGAGCTTCTAACGTATATTTTCCCGAAGAGGGCGCCGAAACGCTGAAGACACGCGCATCCCCGATTGTGCGCTCTTCTACTTTACGCTCGACGGCGCGGTATGCTTTGAGGTCTGATAGCGTCATCGCCGAACGGTAGTCTCGTGCATGCGTGAGAGTCCACTGAATATCTTCGGCGATGGCACCAGCGTAAAAATCGTGTGCTCCTTTCGCGGCGAGTCTCTCGAAGGTGCGCGCTAAGTCTGACTGATAAAAGGGTTCACCAATGGCATACGCCTCACCCGAACGCAGGTATGGATTTCCCTCTCCATTTTGCCGAATGAGGCGTTCGCGGTTATATTCCATCGCCTGCGCGAGGCGGGGAGAAACACGTATGCCGTTTCGTGCGAGGTGGATTGCGCGCTCGAAGGTTTGAGCGAACGTGAGCTTTGAAGAAGCCCACCGTTTGAACGCATAGTCCATAAGCGCAACAGTTCCTGGGACACCCACCGCACGCGCCCCGCGGATACGCTCTGCAAAAGGCAGTGGTTTTCCATAGCTATCCAAAAACAGATTTTCATCGGCCTTTTCGGGTAACTCCTCACGGCCATCGAGAGCAAAAACCTTTTGCGACTTCGCTTCGTAGTAAAGAAGAAATCCACCACCGCCCAGCCCCGACGATTGGGGTTCGACGACTGCCAAGACCCATTGCACTGCAAGCAAGGCGTCGACCGCGTTCCCGCCTGCACGCAGTATGTCGATGCCGGCTTGCGTCGCTAGAGCGTTCGCCGTCGAAACAGCCCCACCCTGCCCTTCGACTGCCCAGTGTGCAGGGAGTCCCTGCGCTTCGCCTTGAAGCTCTACGGGGAGAGCTTTCCACGCGCCAGAAAAACTATGCTCAATCGGCTCACGACAAGTAGTTAGTCCAAAGAGAAGGAGTATTGAGAGAGCACTCCCAAGCTTTCTGGACAAACGCTTTGTCAAAGACGCTCGTTACTGTGCCGGCTGGTGACTCCCACTTTGCTACCGACCAACCATTTTTCACCGGTGCGCCAGAGGCTCGAAAGCAGAAGTTGACGCACCCAGAAGAGTTCCTTGGGCAGCTTATCGTAAATACGGTCAAAAAATTCTTCGTGCTGCAAAATTTCGTTTTTATAGAGTTTGGTATCGATCGTCATGAGCTCATCGAATTTTTCGCGGGGGAAGTTGAGTCCTTCCCAATCCATTTCTTCAAAACGCGGCATCCATCCCAACGGGCTTTCTATCGAAGTACCTTTGCCGTGGATACGGTCGACAATCCATTCGAGAACGCGCATGTTCTCGCCAAAGCCCGGCCAAATAAAATTACCCTCAGCGTCTTTGCGAAACCAGTTCACAAAGAACATGCGCGGGGGATTGCCCAAATCACGACCGACTTGCAACCAGTGGTTAAAATAATCCGCGATGTGATAGCCGCAGAATGGCAGCATCGCAAAAGGGTCGCGGCGGACTTGCCCAATAGTTCCTGCGGCGGCGGCTGTCATTTCAGAACCGATTGTCGCGGCGAAGTAGACGCCGTGGTTCCAGTTGCACGCTTGAAAGACCAAGGGGACTGTCGTTGAACGACGACCGCCAAAGACAAAGACGCTAATCTTCACGCCGTCGGGGTTGTCGACATTCTCGTCGATCGCCGGGTTTTGTGTCGCAGGAGACGTGAAGCGAGCGTTAGGGTGTGCAGCTTTTCTGCCGCAATC
>CAUJII010000085.1 GCA_963205035.1 Spirochaetota bacterium | reverse complement strand
CCGCTTGAGACAACATTACCGCTACAGCTTGTTTCGCGAACTGTAAAAGTAGAACTTGTTACTGTTGACGTATCCATTGCCTCGTCGAATGTCACGCTCACCGAGGGATTGAGAGAGACCCCCGTTGCTGTGTTGGCGGGGGTGGCGGAGGCGACGGTGGGGGCAGTTACATCGGGAGCCCAATTAACAGCACCGCATGTGCCATCTGCAGCAGCGCTCAAAAGAAAGTCATTGCCGTTGTTGTTCGTGTCTGAACCGTTGGGCGAACGCGAGAGAGATTTATTGCCCGATGGAGCGGGGCCCGTCGTTCCGCCTTCGCCCCAATTCTCACTGTTTGTTCCCCACTGCGCTACGTCGCGGATATTGGAATCGCTCGTCGTCGTCGGCTTCGTGCCGTCGACCGTGAGCACAACGGCGGCGGCAGAATTTGAAAGACCGGAAGAAATACTTCCAAAACCAACCTGAGTCGTGCCAGAACACGTTGTCGCCTCATCGAGTACTGTGTAATAGCCATTGGCAGGAATAGTTCCCGTGAGCGTAACCGATTGATTGGGAGTATTCCCTGCTGCTTTGTACCATATAGTCGCGCCGCTGAGAGAAATGGGGCTTGCTGTGGTATTGTAAAGTTCTACAAACTCTTTGCTCGCCGCTGACGGGGCCGCATGCACTTCATTGATAACAACCTGGCCAGTTGTAAAGGACGCGGGTGGAACAAACCCCGTGACAGCCGCTGTGTTTGTCGTGAGCGCTGCGCTATCGGCATTGCGCTTGACGTTCGCGACCGTGACGGTGTAACTCTGTCCTACCGTTTGCGAAGAGGTCGTAAGTGTGACTGTAATTCCAGAAACAGAAACCGCAGAAATCGTCAGGCCGTTATTTGCCGTGTAATTGGTGAATGTCGCGGCGGCGGCGTCCGGCGCGTTGCCAAACGTGAGTTTGATTTGTGTCGAGCTTGTCGCAGTTGCTCCCGTTACGTTGAAAGTCCCACTCGTATTTTCGACGACCGACCCCACCGCGCCGTCGAGATAAAGCTGGTAGGTGGAGTTAAATTGCGACATCACTGTTGTGACTTCAATCGCTTGGCCCTGCGCGAAACTTGACGTTTTGCCTGAACCGTCCATTTCACGCAACATGATTGTTTCTGCACCGTACGTAATAATGTGGTTGTAACCGCCGCCCCCATCCGTTACAGTCAACTTAGTCGAGAGAGTTCCCGCAATCTTAACAAGTTCGGCTTCGTAATCGTCGTTATTCACCGCAGCAGAAATTGTCTGCGCCGCATACGATTTGCCGCCATCGGTTTTTTTGATAGCGGTGATTTGGGTTACCCGCTGTAATTCGTTATACTTATACCCTTTATCAATCCCAAGACAGATTTCGTCTCCCACCTGGAGTCCTAATCCGCTCGCCTTGTGCGCCCCATCGCGCACAAAAACCGCCGGGCCTGTAGTCCCGGCCTGTACATAAAAATACCCATCTTTATCTATGGCTGTCACGGTGAGCTGTTTCACCACATAGGGCCCTATCGTCGCCTCGGGGTCGGGGATTGCTGCCCTTACCGCCGCCAGCGTGTCGGCGCCAGCGCTGCAATCTGTGCCGAATTCACCGGAGAGAGGACTAAACCCCGTGCCAGTTGTAAACTGGGCGTTGTAGACCGTCTGCATAGTTACTCCGCCAGAGCTTGCAACTGCAGTCGTAATCCGTACGTAGTACGTCGTGCTGGCCGCCAGAAGCGCCGCCGGACGCACCGTGATTTCCGTACCAGACGCCTGGACGCCCGGCTGCATTGCGATGCAGTCGCCGTTATTGAAGGCGGCTGTTGTTGCTATAAGGAGCGAACCCGTACAGTTTGTATTTGCTGTGAGTGTTACAGTGGAGATGTTGATTGTCGTACTGAAAGTGGCTTTGATGGCTTCGTCGGTGTAGACCCCTGTCGCATTGTCGGTGGGGGAAAGTGCTGCGACAGTCGGCGCGATATTGGGAGTTCCTGTGCCGGTAATGCCGCTTGCGTTGGAATTATCGAGCGAGCGGCCGCCGCATGCCGTGAGGAGCAGAATAGTTACTCCAAAGAGAGTCGAGATGGCGCGTTTTTTTGTGAACATAGTATTCCCCATCTATTATGCCGTATTAAAGAGATACGGGGCCAGTTATTGGCATAGCTGAGCGAGTAATCGTTCCGTAAGCGGCGGATCATTTGAATAGTTACTCGAAAAATCGGTTTGCCGGGTGCGCGCCAATTGAAATCTATCGTATGCCGCAGATTCATACCACAGCGATTGTCGAAAACCCCGCGAACCTCGCCGACGACGTCGTCGTTGGTCCACAAGCCTACATTGGGCCCGATGTCAAAATTGGCCCAGGTTGCAAGATTGGCATCAAGGCGACGCTCGTGAACCGTATCACGTTGGGCAAGAATAACCAGCTTTTTACGGGTGCAACTCTTGGCGAGAATGGCCAGGATATCCATTTTGATAATCCCGAAGCTGAGATTGTCATCGGCGACAACAATGTATTCCGAGAACAAACGACAGTCCACCAACCTTCGGTCAAGGGCAACAAGACGACAATCGGTAACGGCTGCTATTTCATGGCCGACGCGCATGTCGCGCATGACTGCCATGTCGGCAACAACGTCATTATGGTCAACAAGACCGGGATTGCAGGGCACGTTGAGTTGGGCGACGGCGTGCTGGTTTCGGGGATTGTTATGGTTCACCAGTTTGTTCGCGTGGGTGATTTTGCAGTCATAGGCGGAGTGAGCAAGGCGACACGCGATGTTCTTCCCTACACCATGAATAACGGCAACCCTGCGTTGGCTTTTGGCCTCAATGCTGTGGGATTAAAACGTTCGGGAATGACTCCCGCCGAGAGGTCTGCCATTAAGCAGGCTTTCCAGATTTTCTATTTGAAGGGGCTTTCGACCTCCAAGGCCATCGAAGAGATCCGCGAAGTCTTCTTGCCGTCACTCGCTGAAGGCTCGGCGGAAGCCAAAAGGATTGCATACCTTGCAGACTGGCTAAAGACTTCTAAGCGCGGCTTTACTTTCCACGCCTCGAAGAAGCATGAAGTTGAAAACGAAACCGAGTAACTATGCGCGGGGCTCGGTGGAGTAACTATTCTGCGGGGAAAAACCGAGTAACTATTCGCGGGGCGCGGTAGAGTAACTATTCGCGGGGCGCCCTACAGCGACTTCAGGTATTTGCAGATTTTCTGCCGCGTAAGGCTGCTCTCGGGAGCCTCCGAGCGACCATCGATCCACGAACACGAAACCCGGAGCCCCGAATCGGCGCGCATCGACGCTTCTTGCGCTGTCAAGAACCCAACACCTAACTCAAAACATTCAAAGTCGAGTAACTGTGCTTCGTCGTGCGCAAGGCCCAGGAGCTTCAAGAATTCCCAGTAGTAGCGGTCGATATGCCGCTCACCCGCGTCCGCTGTCGAAGGCAGGTGTCTCAAAAACGCTTCGAGGAGATGGAAGAGCGGAGCGCTCTCTTTTCCCGAAAGGACATACTCGGTAGTTTTCAAAATTTCCGCAACAGCGTTCAATATCCAGTAATCTTGCTTTTCGTGAAAAGGGGAAAATACGATGTCGAGACTCTTAGGGATATTCGCCTGTGTACTGCGGGGGCGGTAGCACGCTTCGCAGAGTGCGCCGGGAACGTAGAAAAATGCGGAGCGCTTGTTCGACTTCAAGATTCCCGGCAGTTTGAAACTTTCTTTCTCGCCCGTTTCGGTCAGTGTTTCTAAAAGGAGAGATTCATCGGATAGAGTTTTCTTACGCAGAATGAGAACGCGTGCGCGTTTCTCGGTGCTCATGGCGTTACGTTGTGCTGTGTGAGGTCGATGAGGACGCTCTTGACTTGCCGGTGTTTGAATTTGAGTAGGGTAAAGCGTGCGTTGCCATAATCAAAGACGGCTTTATCTTTGAGGTCTGCCGCGAGCGAATGGAGAACAAAACCTGCGACAGAGTGAAATTTTTCTTCGGGTAAGTTGAGCGCCAACTCGTCGTTGAGGTCTGAAAGCGACATGCGTGCGTCGACGCGGTAAATTTTCGGTTCGACTTGCACGACGCGTTTGCTCTTGCTGTCATATTCGTCTTGGATCTCACCGACAATCTCTTCGAGAATGTCTTCGAGCGTGATGAGTCCCGTTACATCGCCGTGTTCGTTGACGGTAATGGCCAAGTGATGGCGGTTGAGTCGCATTTCTCGTAAGAGCGACAAGATACCCTGCGATTCGGGAACGATTAACGCCTTGCGTAAATTTGATTTCAATTCAAATTTTTTTCGCTGTGACGGGGTGAGTCCCACAAGGTCTTTTGCGTACAAGAGCCCCAAGTAGTGGCGCAGACCGTCGCGGTCTTCATAAACTGGCAAACGCGAGTGCCCGCTTTTTCGAATACTCGTTTCGACTTCTTTGAGCGTTGCATCGAGAGGGATACTCGTCAAATTCACTTCGGCAGTCTTGAGGTCTGCCGCACGCGTTTCGTGCAATTCTAAAATCTCTAAAATCATTTGTATCTGCTCGTTGCGCAGAGAGATTTTATTGCGCTTGAAAAAAGTCGTCAATTTTTCACGAAGAGATTTTCCGCGAGAGAAGAACCGTTTGATTCCTGAGGTGAGGCGTTTCTGGTTGGGCATTATCGGCCGGTAAGCTCCTTGGGTGGATTATTATTAGTGGTTAGAAGTTTTGCGAGGAGTGTCTTTTCTTTCTCTTGCATTTTGCGTGCGGCACTTTTACTTTTTTCGTGGTCGTAACCCATAAAGTGGAGCACTCCGTGTACTGAGAGAACGTGCAACTCTGCACACAGACTATGTTTTTCTTTTTTTGCCTGTCTCGCCGCTTCGGGTAGCGAGATATAAATTTCGCCGTGGTTTTCATGCGCAAAAAAGGGAGCGCCCCCTTCGACGAACGAAAACGTCAGAACGTCTGTCGTCGAATCTTTGCCACGAAAGTTATGATTCATTTTTTTCATCGTAGCATCGCTAATCAAATGGAGTACGAGATTCCAGAATGCGCCTTTCGGCAAATTCAGCCGCTTTGAAGCCACAGGGATCTTTGCAAACGCGTCCGGATAGTGAGTAAGTCCAGGAGCAAATTCCTTTATTGCCGCTTCAAAACGCCGGGGGTGACTGTTTTGGGTGAGAGTAAGTTTTATCAATGGTGGAATTTTTCGTGTGCGATTTCGAGGCTTGGAACAATCGAGAAGCGGCCGCTCAAATCAGTCATGTCAAAAAGTTCCTGAACAAAAGGAGTCGGTTGGATGAGATATAGTTTACCCTGGTTTTGCTCCACCGTGCGTGCAATGGTAAGGAAGAGGGCGATTCCGGTACTGTTGACATACTCGAGTTCTGAAATATTGAGAATGCAGTTGTAGACGCCGTTTTCAAAAATCGATTTCACTTTTGCGTTCAGATCAAAAATATTGTCGGATGTAATTTTCCCGCTCAAGGTAATGACATTGATGGGATTGCCACCCACTTTCTGAGTCTCGGTGTGCATTTCGAGCAGATTTTTGAGGCCCACTGTCTCATTTTAGCACTGCCGACACAGAATCAAGCTCTTTTAGAGAATGGAATTACCCCTGCACGGATGGCAGAGCCGTGCGCTATATGCAAGTTCGGAGGCAGTGGATGTATTCAGCGTACGAAAGGCCTTTTTTCGCGATCAGCACCGCCTTCCGGGCAGTTTCGAGCCCACCGTTCTCATTTTTTTCAGTGGCTTTTTGGTAGTTAATAAAATAGTCAGGAAAACTTTTGCGCCGGGCATACCGCGCTGCCCAAAAGTGATGATTCCGCGCTGAGAACGCCGACCCACGTCGGGGCGAATGCAGATACATCTCGACAAACCGTGGCATGAACACCCGAATCGCAAAGTCGACGAACCGCGAAACCGACTCGCCCGAATGAATCGTCCGCTGCCAAAGCACGCCGTAGAGGTTCTTGTCGACTCGCCACGGTCTGATGACGTATTTAACCTCGTCTTTCTGGATATTGTACCGCCGTGCCGACACCGTCCAAGCACCGCCGGAGCGCCAGCGTAACACGGTCTCTTTGCAGAGCCGCGAAATAATCTCGCCCTCGCCCCATTTAATCCCATGGCGGGCAAAAATGAGTTGCGCAGCCTTGAGACGGCGATACGACTTCTCGCGCAGCGAAACCGATGTTTGATGGTATTCCATAAATATTCTCCCTCTATATATTAAATACCCAGAAACCGTGTTTTTTTCTCACGAAATTTGAACTTTTTCCTAAAATCAAGAAAAAAATTTGAATTTTGTAATAACTACCACAATAACGCTGATTTTTGAGAAACGGGGGAACTTGTAATAGTTATTACATTTTTTCCTCAAGGTAGGGGACCGCGAGTTCCTGCCCAAACTCTTCACCATTCGTCCTCGCTCTTCCAGGTCTCCTGCGGCGGCTTCTTGAGTTTCTTCGCTGCGGCCTTGCGACGTGCCTTGCGTGCGCGGTCGAGCTTCGCAAGCCGTTTTTTCTTATGCGTGGGATTTTCTTCGGCACGCGCATCGCGTTCGCGCTGTTCTAATTTTTCGCAAAGCATCACGCGCGCCGCATAGCGGTTCATACCCTGTGTGCGGTGTTTGCTACACTTGATGTCGGCACCGCTCGCTATGTGCTTGAGGCGCACAGCGGTCGCTACCTTGTTTACGTTCTGCCCGCCTTTGCCGCTGCTGCGAATAAAGGTCTCAACGAGATCGATCTCGCGAATGCCCAAAACCGCCATGCGCGCTTCGAGAGCTTTAGCTTTGGCGATAGACACAGGCAAAACGGTTTGAGTTTTTGTGGGAGCCATAAAAGAGAGTAACTATTACAAATCAGCACTGCGGCCGACAAGCAGAGACCTGCGAGAGCGCATCAAGACTGCGTTGGGGGAGTAATACCACAGTTTTTGAGGCGTTGCCGCCAATAGTTAGTCTTCTATCGAATCGAGAGCGTCGTCTTGGTTCTTGTAAATATCGAAAATAGAACCGAGCTTTGTTATTTCAAGCAGGTGATCGACGTCGGAGCTAATGGCGCACAGACCAAAACGCCCGTTGCGGCGCTCAATCTCTTTGAAAATGTTGAGTAAGATGCCGAGAGCCGCCGAATTGATAAAAGGCACTTTTTTCATGTCGACAATAATCTTCGGCACTTTCACGTCGTGCATACAGGCTTCGAGAGAGTCTGCCAAGTCGAACTCCATGCCTGACTTTATGGCTCCATCGATTTCGATGATGCTGATCTCGCCTTTTTTCTTGACTTTTAACTTGATGCCAGACTTGACGGCCATAAGCCCTTTTTCAGGCTTTTTTGCCACGGACAAGTACTTTTTGGTTTTTTGCCTACACTTGCTACCGCGCCGCATCGCGCGCCTTGCGCGCCTTGTTCAAGAGAGCTTTCGAGTAGAGAGTTCCTACCAGCTTGTTTTGCACTCGAAGCGCTGCCTGCTTGAGCTGAGCCAATTCCTCTGCATTGGGTTCGACTTTCGTCAGTCCCTTGCCGTAAAGAATACTGAGCGATCTTTCATTTTCGTGGCGCAGCTCTTGCGTCAAGAGTCCTGCGTATTTCTCGAGCGTCTTATGCACAATCTCTTTATAGAGGGGCGGAATGCGGTCGTATGCAGACCGCGACAAAAGCGTTGCCCCCGCTGCGTTCGCCAAGCGGCTGTTGGTGAGATACTTCGCTTCACGGAACCACTGCAGACCAATCGCGCCATAAGGGGGAGCGTAGAACGCATCGATGCCGCCCGTCTTGAGCTGAGGCAAGACTGCTTCAAAACCCAAGTACACCGGCACCAGTCCATATTCCGCGAGCATCGCCTTGACGAGTGGGTCGCCTTTCGGCGCCCAGATTTTGACCCCTTGCATATCTGCAACGCGCGCAATCGGCTTCTTGCTCATGAGGTAAACAAAACCGTTCTCACCCCAACCCGAAAGAATGATTCCTTTGTCCCAGAATTTTTTGGCGAGATCGGGATAAATACTTTGGACGACTGCATCGATTTGTTTCGTATTGTCGAAAAAGAACGGCAACTCGAAGAGGCGCGATTCAGGAACCACAGTCCCCAGCGTTTGGCCGGTAAACGATGCGATGTCAATCGTTCCCGTTCTGAGTTTACGCATCACCGACGGTTCGTCGCCCGCGATGCCGCCGTAAAAAACTTTGACGCGCACTTCGCCGTTTGTCTTGGCGGAAATCTCGTCGACGCACTTTTGCACAGTCTTCGCCCAAACTGTGTTCGCCGGGGCGAGAGTCGCATATTTAAGAACAACTTCGGCTGAGAGCACGCCAGGTGCTATGAGAGCTCCAACAAAAAATGGAGCGATGATTTTCTTAAGGAGTACCATAACTGAGCAAGCGGTGCTCGACCTGATACGTCGAGCAATTTTTATACTGATGCTGCGTGTGTTTTTTCCCACAGTTCGAGCGCAGCATCGAGCGCTTTTTGGGTCTCCGCTCGATTCTCGCTCTTCGCTCTAATCTCTTCTGGCGTTAGTTTTGCAAGATCCTCGCCGTTCGCAAAGAGAGCGTCCAAGTCTTTGAGCGTCTTCTCGTGCGCGGCAATCGATTCTTCTAAACGCTTGATTTGTGTTTGCGTTTTTCCCGCCTCGCTCTTGAGACGCTTGCGCTCGTCATAACTCAAATTGCTTTCTTTCGCGTTTGTGGTATTCATCCCATCGACGCCGCTTTTGCGTTTCGATGCAGTCTTTTCGTCTGCTGTGTCTTCGAGTGAGTCGAGAGCGTCGACTCCCGACAAGAGTTCGCTCAGAGTTCCGTTCTTGAGTTCAAAGACTCGCGTGCACACGCGTCTGATGAACGCACGGTCGTGGCTCACCATAAGCACTGTGCCTTGATATTTTTGCAATGCCTCTTCTAACGCTTCGATGCCTTCGATGTCTAAGTGGTTGGTCGGTTCGTCCAACACAAGAAAGTTCGGCTTGCGCAACATCAAGTCCGCAAAAACATATCGCGCCATCTCGCCGCCCGAAAGTGCTTTGAGGCTCTTCTTCTGTTCGTCGCCTTCAAAAAGCATGTGCCCCAACGCCGTGCGCACTTCTTTAATCGCTTTTTGCGGGTGCAGGTTGTGCAAGTGTTCGTGCATGGGATCCGCCAACTTACGCAAGTCTTCGTGCACCTGAGCGTAATACCCCAACCGGACTTCGTGGCCGAAGTGGACAGTCCCGACTGTCGGAGTCAACTCACCCGCAATAATCTTGAGAAGAGTCGTCTTACCGTGACCGTTCGGGCCGACAATGGCGACCTTGTCTTGCTTGCGCAGTTGCATCTCGGCGGCAGAAAAAAGTTTGAGCGCGCCAAACTCCATCGCCGCGTTGTGGACGTTCAAAACATCGCGGCCCGACTCGCGTTCATAGTTAAAGAAGAACGAAGGTTTGCGGCGCGACGATGCAATAATTTCTGGGATTTCAATCTTTTCAACTTGCTTTACTCGCGACTGCGCTTGCCGTGCTTTTGAAGCCTTTGCCTTGAAGCGGTCGATAAACTCGGTAAGCTCCGCGATTTTCTTTTTTGCCGCGTCCGCTTCTCGTTCTTTTTGCTCCGCCGCCAAGGTACGCGCACCGACAAAGCGCTTATACCCCATATTAAAAAGCGTAATAGTTTTATAGTCTACATCCAAAATTTGCTCGGAGAGCGCAGAAAGAAAACCTCTGTCGTGAGTAATCAGAAGCAGCATGCCGTCGAACTCGTGCAACAAAAAATTTTCGAGCCATTGGATGCCGGGCATATCTAAGTGGTTCGTCGGTTCGTCAAAGAGGAGCACTTCGCCTTTCGCAAAAAGCGCGCGCGCGATGAGAACGCGCATCATCTGTCCACCCGAGAGAGAGCGTGCGGGAATCGTGTGCACTTCGTCGGGAAGACCCAACCCCGACAAGAGTCGAGCCGCCTCCGCGTCTGCACGGTAGCCTTCGCGCGAGCGGATAATCTCTTCGATTTCGCCGGCGTGGACAGGGTCGGCGTCGGCATTTTCGCGCTCTCTTAACGCTTGCGTCAAAATTTCATCCCCACCGACGACAATTTCGATGGCTGTTTCACTCTCGCCTACGGGGAGGTTTTGTTCTAAGAAAGCAATCCGTACTCCCTTTTGAATATCAATTTTGCCTTCGCTTGCGTGCTCCCTTCCGGCAATTAACCGAAGGAGTGTCGACTTGCCGGAACCGTTCGCGCCGGTGATTCCATAACGCACCCCCTCGTTAAGTTGCAGCGAGACTTTTTCAAAAAGGTCGCGCGCGCCATAGGACATCGCTAAGTTTTGCAGACTGATCATAAAATAGTGGGGAGTATCGGCAATAAATACGCTTTCGACATAGCGTAAACTCGCTTGCGCGAGTTCCCGTCTTGGCTCGGAGCCTGTGCGGGAACTCATTGGTACAATTTTCTCTGCGCCAAGCCCACGCTAATCAGCGCAAATTCTCCCGCAAATCGTTCCGATTCGCTCGACGTGCGGCCGCAGACGCCCGGAATTCGCGCTGATTTGCTATTTTTTGTAGCAACGCGCGTTCTTTTCGCAGAAAAAATTGTCATTTCGCATCGTTTGCACGAGTTCCCGCACAGGCTCTTAGTAATTGCCACGTTACGGAATATCTACAATGTAGCGCATGGAAGACATCGACTCAAAAGAGTTTAACGGCGCACTTTTCCCCCTCATCGGCATTTGGGAAGGCAATAAAGGCATGGATACCTCTCCCGAACCCGATGGCGAAGAAAAAGCCGCGTACTTTGAAACGATTACTATCGCACCGGTGGGCGATGCTGTCAACGCCGAAGAGCAAACCCTCGTCGTGCTGCAATATACCCAGAGTGTCACGCGTAAATCCGACAACAAATTATTCCACCACCAAGTTGGGTATTGGTATCTCGACAAAGAAAAAGACGAACTGTTTTACTCTTTGACAATCCCCCGCGCAATGTGTGTTCTCGCGCAAGGGCGTGCGACTGTGAAAGGGGCTGTCACAGAATATGAGTTGGTTGCAAACATAGACGACAAAAACTATGGCATAATCCAATCGAAGTTTTTAGAGAAGAAAGCAACAACCCGCGCATTTCAAATGCAGTTGTCGGTCGAGGGCGACACAATGCGCTACAAGATGCTGACAAATCTGTTTATCTATGGACGCGACTTCGAACACACCGACGAAAATATATTGACACGCGTCGTTTGAAGTCATAGAACTCGGGTAGCCGACAGGTTTGCCTTCGGCGCGAGCCATGATTAACTACCGCACGATTGTCCACGTCGACATGGACGCTTTTTTTACAAGCGTCGAAGTGCGCGACAATGCGAGTCTCAAAGGCAAACCCATCGTCGTGGGTGCCGACCCCATCCAGGGGAAGGGGCGCGGTGTCGTGAGTGCGGCGAGTTACGAAGCGCGGAAGTTTGGCGTGCGGTCTGCGCAACCCGTCGCAACAGCGTATAAACTTTGTCCCGAAGCAATTTTTCTGCCGCACCGTTTCGCGCGTTACATGGAAGCCTCGAACGAAATTATCAGAGTGCTGTCTACTTTCAGCGATACGCTCTTGCGCATGTCGATCGACGAAGCGGTGTTGGATTGCTCCCACTTGGGAGAAGAATTCGGTACGTGGTTGAAATTAGGCCACGCTATCAAGAACAAGGTGCGCGAGGAAACCGAACTCTCCTGTACGATTGGAATAGCCACGGGGCGCACGCTCGCAAAAATGGCGACGGAAATTCAAAAGCCCGACGGACTAACGCTCGTCCATCCAGGCAAGGAGTGTACGTTCCTTGCCCCGCTCGCAGTGGAGGCGATACCGGGCGTCGGCCCTAAAGCAAAACAAAGTCTGAACCGGTTAGGGTTTCGTAAGATCGGCGATCTGCAACAAGCGGAGCGTTCGCTGCTTGTGCAGACGTTGGGTAAGTGGGGGGAGAAACTCTTCGACCTCGTCAACGGGCGCGATAGCGATAGCTTTACAGAACACGAACGCAAATCTTTTGGAGAAGAGCGCACCTTTGAAACGGATTTAGAGACGCTCGAAAAAACACAAGATGCGCTTCTTCAGATCGCGGCAGAGCTGGCGGCACACATGCGGCAAAAAAATATATCGGGTCGGACGGTGACGTTAAAAATCCGCTTCGCCGATTTTCACACCATTACGCGCTCGCAAACATACCCCACGCCGATACGCTCTGCACTGGTATTAGAAAATGTTGCATTACAAATTTTTAATCGGAACGTTTCTCGCGAAACGGTTCGCACTGAAAAAATCCGCTTGTTGGGGATTCAGCTCTCCCATCTTTATACTGCGCAGGTAGGCGAGCAGCTATGGTTATTTTGACGCGGTAGTCTAATTTGAGCCAATTCCGGGCGTTTCGACTTCGCTCAACGACCGGAATTGGCAAAAAAAATAGCATCCACGCGGTTGCTGAGAAGAGTTTTCGGTCTCCGTCTTCGGAGTGTTTTTGCGCCTGGCTTCGATACACTCCGTGCGCTGGTTGAGTGAAAAATGCCCGTAAGACGGGCGTTTTTCTTATCGAAACCAAGCGCGGAGCACTTTGCCACCGGCGCAAAAATGTATCGAAGTGAGCAAAATCGAGGCAATTAGAAAACCGCTTCGATTCTTACACTCGCTCAAAAATTGGAGTGAGCTTGTCTTCGTACGCTTTGAATTGCACCTTGTCGCCAATCTTTGCCGTGTTGGCGTCTGCCATTTCGACAATTCCTGTGATGCGCATCTTATCGTCGGTTTCAACGACTGCGATGCAATACGGAGCGCGCGCCTTGTTCTTTCCGAGCGGCACAAAGGTGTTTACCGAATAGGTAAAAATCGAACCGCTTCCTTTTGCTTCGTAATCATCCAAATTCATCCCGCCGCATGCAGGGCAAGCCGCGATTCCCTTGGGGTGCGGTGTGCCGCAATCTTTGCATTTCACTGCAGGTATGCCTCGACTGCGCTCGGCAACCAATGATTCACTCATATATCGCTCCTTCCTAAAATGTGGACTGTCGAAACAGATGCCGGCCCGCCCAAAACATGCGTGAGCGCATATTTCGCATTCTTCACTTGCCGCTTGTCGGATTTATCCTGAAGCTGCCACGCCATTTCAACGATTTGGCCGACTCCTGTGGCCCCTATCGGATGGCCCTTTGCAGTCAACCCGCCGGATGTGTTGATCGGGAGCTTGCCGCCTAAACGCGAATGGCCTTCTTCGGCAAAATGCCCCCCTTTGCCTTTTTCGGTGAACCCCAAATCTTCGACGTTCATAATTTCCGTGAAGCTGAAGCAGTCGTGGCATTCTGCGACCGAAATATCGGTGGGTTTGAGATTCGCCATCTTGTACGCTTCCGCTGCGGCAGATTTTGTCGCCTCTGACTCGGTATGCTTCGCTCGGAACGCGACAGAAAACGATGCGCCGCCGTGACCCGACCCGAGTACTTTAACCGCATTCTTTTTGCCGAGCGCTTTTGCGCGGTCTTTTGTGGTAATTACCACAGCCGCAGCACCGTCGGTGATGAGCGAGACTTCTTGCGCACTGAAAGGAGTCGCAATGATAGGAGATTTCAAAATTTTCTCAAGCGGAATCTCGCGTTGCTTGTAAGCGTACGGGTTGAGCGATCCGTGGTATTTATTCTTTTCGCAGACCTGCGCCAACTGCTTGCGTGTCGTTCCGAACTCGTGCATGTGGCGGTGTGCGAACATCGCGAACATTGTCGTGCCATTCATGCCGACACCCGCTTCGTAGAGGTAATCGACGCCCGAAAGCGCGGCCTTCATTTGATCTTCGTAAGAGACTTCTTCGGGTTGCATGTTCATTTTTTCGACACCCATCACCATGACGGTGTCGTATACGCCTGCCGCGACAGCGATCATTGCGTTGCGGAAAGCGACTCCCCCCGACGCGCACGCCGCTTCAAACCGGAGCGATGCCGCATGCGGCATTCCGAGCGAAGTTGCCGCCAAAGCTGCCATCGTGTTTTGGTTGTTGAGCCCGTTACCGTTGTAGTTGCCGAGATATAGCGCTTGGATTTCTTTGCGGTCGATACCTGCGTCTTTAATCGCCCCGTTCCCAGCCTCTGCGATGAGATGACGAAAATTCTTGTCTTTGAAACTGCCGTGCTGCGTTTCATCGGCGCCGATAATGTATACTTCTCTCATGTGTCCTCCTCATTACCCTTTTGTATTGTAGCGGACGCTACAATACAAAAGGGAGGCAACGCGTCGATAACTTTCGACGGGTGCGGGAGTGGTGGGGGGCGGTTTCGTTAAAAAAATGCCTGTTTTATATGAACTTTTACTTAAAGAATTCGATGTGTTTAAACGCGTCGCCGTATACGTTCACGAATTGCCTCTCTTATTCTTGTGTATAACGTGGCATTTTGATTCTCTCGATCTCTAACCACGACAGCTATGGCATACTCTTCTTTAGGTTTGGCGATTATTTTGCCCCATTCGTTGTCATTTCGTGTAACAACCAAATAGAAATTTTTAGGCTTACTTGCGCCTTTTAATTCCCACGTCGATGCCTGTACCGTTCCTTTCGAACGTTCTGTTGCACCAATTCTACGATTATTTTTATATTCTTCTATATTCGAATAATCGTCCTTTGGAGTTGCTTTATCAAACATGTGAACAATTTCATCCAGAGAACGACCTTGAACAAGCCTGAAGAAACATCGGCTTGCTCTATATGTGACCCGGGTGTTCTTGACATATGAAAAATAAGATAGAGCTACCGTAATTTCCCGTTTTCGTTTCCCCTTGTAGTATTCATCGGGTATGGGCAACTCGTAGAAATGATTCTTATTGTTTTCAATTGAATCACTCGCATATAGAACAACAGTCTCTTCCCCGGAACGGTATAGGAAATCTTCATCAATATGACCATAGCCAGCTAATCGGCGACGTTGTACTTTTTTGAAATTCGACCGGTAATTTACTCTGCCTTCAGTTGCATGTGCAATGAGTAAGCAGCGGATTAGATGAATAGAAGGATTATTGATTTCTGCTGCCAGACGTCCAGCTAAATGAGCAACTTTTGGCGCTGCAGCGCTTGTCCCACAAAGTTCTGCAAAAAGTTTACCATCCGCGAAGTTATGACTGAACGCGACTTCACCGAGACCATGCTCTCGTATTGAACCTCCTCTTTCGACGCTAAGATTTCCGCCATAAGCGACTAATTCTGGCTTGATACAACTCAATACACCGGGACCTATTCTGGAAAAAGGCGATATTTCATTGAATCGTGCAACCGGTTGATATGCCGGATCGGTGGGATATCGTGCAGCCTCACGGCCTTGCTCATAACGAGATAAGCTACCAACAGTTATTGCATTTAAGGAGTTGGATGGCTCAAGAATAGAGCCATCTTTGAATAAATAGTGTGGATAGCCTTGTTTATACTTGATATTTTCCTGAACGCAGCTCTTTGAATAATTGCCAGTCGGTAAAATAAAGAGAACCCCCAATTCGTGCGAGAGATTATCGAGGGTTACGGTAAAACTTCCTACTCGCCCGCCTGCATACGGGCGACGTTCGTTACCTAAAGCGACACAAAATATTCTGCATCCATATTCGGCGTGAAATTCTCTGACAGCCTGACTAATCTGATTTTCAATCAGTTTTTCATCAAATTCATTATTTTGATTCAATACCTTACCACTCAAGAGCCAAAATTGTGGTTGAAAGGATTTTGCTTCAATAGCTTGAGTCACATCGTTATAGAGTGCAATACTTGCAACAGCAGTCCCATGCCCCACTTCATCGTGGAGGCTACTATTTTTTATATACGTCCGGGTTTCACCGACTGCATTTTTTAAGAGTGGATGCGCGGCATTAAGACCGCTATCGAGAATCGCGACTCGAGGCGCGTTCTCTCGCGGTGGGTTAGGTTCGGAAAATTGGGAGATATCCTGTTGTAGTAATGTTGCATCCAAAAAAAATTTGGGTGGTAAATCTACGGTGCGCACGTCTCGGTGGTGAAGTAATAAATCTACATCCGTCGTTCTACAACGAACTCGAACGATGTTCAGATAATCGTTTGAAACAGAATCGACAAATTCAATCTGTTTCTCGATGATGAATGCCTTAAACGCATTGAGAAGTCGAGCTCTATCCGGCACTTTTTCAAGAGGCCATAGTTCAACGTCCAAAATAAGCGAACTTGCCGAAGGCAATATTTCGTGTTTGAGCGCCTCTCCTTTTCTGTCTTCGGGTGTCCAAAGTGCAATACTACGAGTTGCTTCTATAATGTCTTTTCTGGTTACACTACCAGTTGAGCCAAATGTGGAAAGTCTGCTCTCAAATTCGGTCAAACCTTCTTCCGTCGCAAAAAGAAGAACAATTTGCGTGTTCTCTTGGCTAACGACTTCGATACCGGGAATAGCTTCGAAGCTCGCGGGTTCAAAGTTATCACGGACATCTAACTTCAATAGCAACCTATTATCAAAGCCCTGAGTCTCATTGAGACGATCTTCGCGAGCTTGATAAATATCGCGACCTAATTTCTGCGCATGCTCAGACGGCTTACCAGTAAATTTTGGCGGGGGTACTGATTTCCCTCGACGCTCACGAATGTCGGATTCCCGTTGAAGACGGAAATGCTCATATGCGGCTGGCATTCACTATCCGCTTTCTTGACCATTTCGGTGAATTTTTCTCTGTCTGCGGTCTTCACGTTTCAGGGATGCCTCCAAGTGCTTGTCTTCAAGAAATTCTTTGTTTTGCAAGACCATTTCTTTAATGGCTCTTCTGATAATTCTTTCAATATCGGCATGGCTCATGCCGTTAAATCGTTTGGCCCATTCAGGTATATCGCGAAGTAAATTACGACGGACACCGCGAAATTTTAACTCTAAGAATTTTTTAATTTGTTCGAGATTGGGGAGTTCAAAAGAAAGTACCTCTTCGAAACGCCTCCAGACAGCGCTATCAAGGGTGCCCTCGTGATTCGTCGCCGCTATCAGCAGCCCACTACCTTTGAAGGCATCCAACATTTGCAACAGCGAGTTGACCAATCTTTTGATTTCGCCGTGTTCGCTTTGATCGGCTCTTTCACGACCGAGAGCGTCAAACTCGTCAAATAAAACGACCATCTTACTGGCCTGTAAGTATTCAAATACACTACGCAGATTAGCGGCCGTTTCCCCCAGAAATGAAGAAACAATAGAGTCTATTCGTAAGATTGCGAGCGGAAGTTCGAGTTCATAAGCTATCACTTCGGCAGTTACAGTTTTTCCACAACCCGGCGGGCCATAGAACAAAAGTCTGTCGGCTGCTTGTAGCCCGTGACTTTGCAAAATTTCTCGGCGACTATGCTCCAATAAAATTTCTTCTACAATGGAAAGATTTTCATCGGATAATACGATGTCATCAAGGGAGCGAGTTGGGGTATAGACAGAAAGCAGAGGTAAACCGCGTTCTTTGTCCGTCGGCACATTTAATTTTAATTGGCGGACTGTGCCCACAGCTAACGGCTTACCGTATAATATACGTTCCAAGTCGTTTGCCAATAGATGATGTTGTTTGGCTCGTTCGTCGCGAATAATCTCTTCGGCAATTTGCTGAAAAGATTCAGCATCGCCTGAAGTGGCCGTCTGGAAGACTTGCCGGAGTTGTTTAGCACTGGGCATATTTTTTCCTCCTCACCCCAAATAAATTTCTTCAACCATCGCGTCGATTTTCTTTTCGAGAAATTCGGCGTCGCCGGTTTTGCTGTTTTTGCGCAGGTCGAGAATTTGTTTTACGAGTTCTTCGATTTTTTGGCAGAGCGCGAATTTGGCGGGCTCGTTTTTGTCGGGCAGGTAGATGGGGAGTTTTTCAATAAACCTTTTCGCATAACTATAAAATCCACCACGGAACTGAGTCGAAATGTGTTGCAAATATTTATCGATGGGGTCGCTATTCAGTACGCCCAGTACATAATAATATAGATTCTCGTACTCATTCTTGAGTTTGATCCCATAACCGCCGGCATTACCACCACCCACAAAATAATACCTGCCTTCTAAATCGGCAGTATACGACGATCGAGAGGCGAGGACTTGCGTTATGAGCTTGGGATTGCCCATTTCTACGATATTTTGATTGCGGCCGAATTGCCACCAAAGTTTAGTATCGCCCGATATATCTCTAATGGTTAATTTTTCTTTATTTCTTAGCAAATAATCCCACCCCAGCGGGTATTGCGATTCTAACACCTCTTTCGCCATGAGTTCGGCCTTATTCGCCGCGATCTGATAAGGAAATATCAGCATGTTCTCAATTTCAGGCGCGGAATATCTACGGATTTCTTTGCCTTTCAGTAGCGGCCTCAGCAATTCAGCTTCTATTTTGACTTCACCATCAAGAGCCTTCGAATGCAGTTTGATGATATTTTTTTTCGACTCAATCAGCTTTAGTATGAATACGGGATCGGCACCGGTTATCAGCCCTTGAAATAATTTTTCTGCAACATCTGCCAATTTCGTTGGCATTTTTTCCAATTTTTCAAATTTTTCCGCATTCGCGCCGATATTAAAAAATCCACTCACCACTTGTCAACGTTTCTGGTTTGAACCGCGCCGATTCGGCCTCGTGATGCGCTTGCCAATTTTCAAGCGACGCTACTTTGGCTACGCTGACATCTGCAACCGGTTTCTTTGACAAAAATAACAAGCAGGTATAAGTCGTCGCGCCTTCAAAAACTTGCAAATCGCCAAAATGCACGATTTCCGCGACGTTTTTTCCTTGCGCTAATATTTCCCGAAGCTGTTCTCCATAAGCCGCGTTAAAAAATTTATGCGGCAGAATGAATCCCATGCGTGCGTCATGGTTTGCAAGCGACAAAGCTTTCTCGACAAAAAGCACGTAGATGTCGAAATTTCCTTTGGCACCCGATTTAAATATTTTCTTGTAGAGCTCGACCTCTTCAGCCGCCCATTTCTGCATCTCCTGAATGCGAATGTAAGGCGGATTACCAATAATACAGTCGAAACCACCCGATTCGGAAAAAATTTTCCCGAACCCGTCGGCGTCGCTCTGCCAGTCGAACTGCTTCAAGTCGGCCTTGCCAAACATGTCGTTTTGAAACAGATCTTCGCGGCTAATGAGTGAGTTGCCATGCTTGATGTTGCCCGTCATGTCGGGCAAAACTTTGCCTTTCAGAAAAAGCCAGCCTTGGTCGTCTTCGATGCCGTGCTCCAAGAGTTTGAGATACAAACTCAAAATCGAAACCTCGGTTGCCTCGCGGTCGATATCAACACCCCAAATATTATTCGCGAGAATTTCGCCTTTCTTCTTGAGCGTTAGCTTGATATCGCCCGAGGCATCTTGAAAAAAGTCGTCTTTATATTTTTTGCTCGCGGCGTTTTTGGTGTAGAACGCGATATGATACGCCATCAAGTAACTGTAAGCACCCAACAAAAAACTGCCCGAACCGCAGGCCGGGTCGAGAATTCTGATTTTTGAAATTTCTTCGGGAGTGAGTCCTTCTATTCGATTGCCGACCGTCTCTTTCACGATATAATCGACGATGAACTGCGGCGTGTAATAGACGCCGCCCGCATGCCGCACCTCTTCTTTTTCTTCGACCTTTGCGCGGTGGCTGTCGGTGAGACGAATTTTTGAGCCGAGAAATTTTTCGTAAATGCGCCCCAAGATTTCGGGCTCGATCACGTCGAACTGAAACGGCGAATGCGGATAACACATCGCTTGTATAGTCTCTTTCAGAACCTTATCGTCGATTTCTAACGCCTCACTAAAGTGCGGCTTAAAAAGCAGGCCGTTGTAGTTGACATTGAGTTCTGAAAACAACGGCATGAGGTTCTTGTAAATCCCTTCTTTGCGCGTTGCTGTATTGAGCAGAGAATTTTCAGAAATAATTTCCCGGTCTTCAAGGTTGCGAATGAAAACCAAACGGTCGAGCACGCGCTGCACCGCTTCGTTTATCTCATCAACGGTGAGCTTTTCATTGCGGATGGCTATGTTCTTCGCAAGACTTTCGCGCCATGCGATAATTTGGCTCAAAAATTCTGAATCTAATGTCTTGGTATTCTTAGAAATTTTGCCACGCAGCGCATCGAGGCTGCCCGCAAGCACCGCTTCTTTCGAGAAATGTTCGTAGAGAAAACTCCATCGTGAAATATAGTCTGTGTATTTCAGATCGAATTCTTTGAGTAAGCCTTGGTTGGGGTTCTCGTAAACGGGGCGCTGCAATGAGTTGAACGCTCGAAACTCTTGAAAGTCGGTGATGATGACTATCGGCGCCTGACCATTCGTCGAATAAGCATACCGCTTTGCCTGAAACATTTTATCCTTGTCGGGATTGTCAATAATGCGCACCCAAGGAGCCTTCGCTTCGACAAAAAACTTCAGCTTGCCCGCAATGCGAAACGCGTAGTCGGGTTTTTTCGTTCATGAGTTGTCACGCTGCGAATACTCGCGGTGCACATCCCACAAGCGGCGTGGCAAGTGCGTCTGCTCTAACTCCCAACCCAATGCCTTAAATAACGGATCGATAAACCGGTTGCGCGCTTCGGTTTCACCGAAATTTTTGTCGAGCAGCGCCTTTTCGTTTTGCGCAAAGTCTTCGACTTTCTTTTCGATTATTTCAGGTACTTTCATCGCTCAGCCAGAATTTCTCTGGCTCAATTAAATACTTGGGATAACCCATCTATCACATTACGTCGATGGCAGCCTTGCGTCGGTGGCTGGCGGCGACCTTTCGAGTCCGTCGCAGCCGCTGCAATTTTCACCCCCCCAACACCACAAATTCTTCTTGACGGCAAATGAGAATTATTCTCAATCGCCTATGATTATCTGTTCGTGCGCCAATGTGAGCGATAAGAAAATCCACGAAGCTCTTGCGGGCGGAGCGCGCACATTGGCCGACTTGCAGCAGTCGTTGGGCGTTTCGATGAAGTGCGGCCGATGCAAAGAGAGCGTCTTAGGTGAGATTTCCGCATTTTACGGCAGCGGACCTGGGCCGCAGGGCTCTGGAATTCCACAGCACCTCCTGCCGCAGGGTTTGTAAAAGACTCGTCGCAGCCGCTGACGCAAAAATGTATCGAAGCGAGCGAACTCGAGGTCATTAGACACCCTCCGTTCTGCTGCGAGTTTAGACGAGAATTCGCGCCGCTTAGCACTCGGGCAGCGCGGGAAAAATCACACCAGCGAGTTTCTGCCTAAACGCGCGTGCGCTGCCATCGCGACCCACCACAAAAAAAGACTACTTGAGATAAGTCTTCCCACGGCTTTTGCCGCGTAGCCAACCTGCATGTTTTGCAAAAGCAAGTAATCCCCCAGCGCGGCGAGGGAGTAATACCCGAGCACCGGCACGGCGATGCTGCGCATGAAAGCGCGTTCTG
>CAUJII010000084.1 GCA_963205035.1 Spirochaetota bacterium | reverse complement strand
GCCCCGCATAAATCGCAGCCGTATATCCCGCAGGGCCTGAGCCAATCACAATCGTATCAAAGTGTTTTTGTTCCATACGAGAATCTATTGAGAAATCGACTCACACCGGCAACCAAAGCTCAAATTTAGCTTTGCTTCCCGTGAGCACTGCCGTTTTGGTTCTATGCGTTGGGCATCTCTTCTTCTTGTGGTATTTCTCCTGCTCACGCTCATGCAATGTGCGGCAGGAGTAGCCCACACTGTGTCTGTTATTTTACCTACGCCTCATATCAATGAGGCGGGCAAAGCGAAGCAGTTGGGGGAACTCTTTTTCTTTACCGACCGGAATGTGACTGAAATGAGTTTTGCGCTCAATGCTCTCTTCGAAGGCAAGATCGAAGACGCGCTCACTGAACTCCAAAAAGTCGATGCTGCGAACCTTCCAACCATCCAACGCGCTTATTGGCAAAACGACGTTGCCGTGTGCTTTGTTCTGCAAGGCCGTTACAAAGAAGCGGAGGAACTCCTCTTGCAAGCGGGTCTCAATGCAAATGAGGAAGCAATCCGCTATAACTACCGCGTGAATGTGTACCTAACCCAGTCTCAGCGGTATTTTGCCACGAAAAAGGCGCAGGAGGAGAACTCTGACGCTCAACCTGATGCGCCGCCCCCGTTGGAGCTACCACAAAAACCGAAAAATGCGCGCTAAGCGAATAGTTACTCTCTTTTTGGGATTTACCCTCCTGTGCGTCCACGCGTGTGCTATGGGTGAGCCGGTCAGCGAAGATTTCTATAGCGGAACCGATAAAATTGCAGGCGGAAGTGCACCGACAGTCCCTATAATTACCTTCACTGCCCCCGAACGCAAGTTTGAATTCACTGCGTCTATCGACCCCGACACCGGACAGGAGGTGGCGACGTATTTTGTGTACTTTTATGAGACCCCGCCGAAAGTCTATTACAACGCGTCATTTATTGAAATGCTCATCCCCTCAACTTCTGAGCGGAAGTTCTATGTTTCAGCCGCGTACCGTGGGCCGCTGACCCTCGTCGTTACGGGTTTCGACGGTTTTCGCGAGTCTGCGGTTACCGATTCGAATCTGCAGACCGTGAATTTGCCGTAATTTGCTGTCTGTGCGAGTAACTATTCGCTCGCGCAAAAAACGTGGCCAATGGTGGAAATTACACCGATTCTATCATTTTTTTCCAAAATTTGTACTTTTTTCTGAAAATATGAGAAAAAAACACGGTTTCTGGGTATTTAAATAGTAGAGGGGCAATCCAACAACTACGGATAGCCGAGCCTCAAGGAGCAAAATGAAAAGACCATTAGTGACGAGCATTAGTTTGCCTGAGAAAGAAATGGCTGTCTGGCAGAGCCACCATAAGGAAATCCGACGGTTTGCGGAAAGATACCTACGTGTCCAGATGCGCAAGCAAATGCGGCGTGAGGTGACGCGGCGGTATAACAGGCAGCCAGGAATAAAGTTTTTGGTAAGAACTGTACGGTTTTCCGCAGCGGAGTACGATACATTCCATTATTTCGCGTCCGTGTTGCGCGTGAGCGTTTCGTCTTTAGTATATGGGCTTATTTTACTCTGGCAAAAACCCGCTCGGCGGGCAATCCGTCGGTTCTTTGAGAGTAACTATTCTGCAAGTGCGGAAATCTGGGATACTCAGGCGGGCCTCACTGAGGAAAGTATTACCTTCTGGCATGTGGACGAGAAAGATGAGAATTCTCCACCGCCATGGGAAGAAGCACTGGCGCATCTCCAAAACACGATTCAAGAGTAACTATTCACTGCGGATCGCCCTCCAAGCGAAAAAGTGCGAGACAGGGGGTGCTCCACATGTGACAAGACACTCGTGAGCACAGACCGCTGTAAACTCTTCCTGAAAGAGTTGCCCGAAAAAGGCTACACTGTCGCATTCCTTAGCGGCACGCTGAATCTCTTCAATGCGCGCCAAATTCGCCAAGAACTCGAACCGCTCTTGACCAGCGAGCGTCTCCGTGTTGCTTTCGACTTAGAAGAGTTAGAAGCGATCGACTCGTCGGGTATTGGAGCGCTCGTCAATTTCGTTCTTGCAAGTCGTAAGCATCCAAACGCTCGGGTCGTCTTTACGCGTATACGCCCGATGGTCATGCACATTCTCGAAGTGACAAAGCTCAAATCATTTTTTACTCTGGCCGATGACGATGCTCAGGTGGCTCGCTTATTGGCGCCGTAGTCAATGCGTTTCTTAAGGTGAACTGCGACAGCAATTTCTCTATTGTTGACGGCATCACAGAATTTGTGTAAAATCTACTTGAGGAACCTAAAAGACCTTGTTGCTTTTGGTACTACCTCAAACGAAATTAAGAAGGAGCTTTTATGATGGATTTTATGCATCGCGTTGTTGCGACCAGCGGGGATTGGACAGGTCTGGTTTTACGCATTACACTTGCGGTAATGATTTTTCCCCATGCAGCGCAAAAGGTTTTTGGTTGGTTTGGAGGTGGCGGCATCAAAGGGACAATGGGCTACTTAACGGGCAGCGGGCTACCTTCAATTGTCGCGCTTCTTGTTATTGCATTCGAGTTCTTGGGTAGCTTCATGCTCTTTACCGGCTTCGGGACGCGCGTTGCTGCAGCCATGGTCGGGTGCGTCATGCTGGGGGCCATGCTCAAGGTCCATCTACCGAATGGTTTTTTCATGAATTGGCACGGTTCTGCCAAAGGCGAAGGGATTGAGTTTTTTCTGCTCGCTCTAGGAATCGTCACGGCACTTATTCTCAATGGAGGCGGGAAATTCGCTGCGGATTCTCTTTTGTGTCGCTAAATGGCGGGTATCTCAAAACGGCATGGGAAAATCGCGCCAGACGGCGGCGATTTCGTGTGCCGCGCTCTGCGAAAGTACCTTGTCGATGGAGCCGATGTTTTCGCGAAGCTGCTCCATCGATGTCGCGCCGATTATCGCACTTGTGACGAAGGGCCGCGAAAGGACAAAAGCCAACGATAATTGGGCGGGGCTCATGTTGTGCTCACGCGCAATTTTTATGTAGCGATCTACCGCTGCATGCGCTTGCGGAGTGTCGCGTTGGTTGAATTTCTTTTGGTTCGCCCAGCGGGTATTCTTTGGCCGCGCACCCTGCGCATATTTTCCCGTGAGGAGTCCTGCGGCCAAAGGCGACCACGCGAGAAGTCCCACATTTTCACGCAGTGAAATTTCCATCATGTCGCCTTCGTGCAAGCGATAGAGTAGGTTGTATTCGTTTTGGATCGATTGTATGCGGGGAAGGGCTCGCGTCTGTGCGAGGTTGAGGTATTGCATCGTGCCCCACGCGGTTTCGTTCGAGAGGCCGATGTACCGAATTTTTCCTTGTGTGATGAGGCTTTGCAACGTTTCGAGAACCTCGATAAAATTTTCTCTCTCGTGTTCGTTTGAAGACTTCTTAATTTTGTAGTTCCAAAGCTGACCAAAGTGATAACTCCCTCGGTTAGGCCAATGGAGTTGGTAGAGATCGATGTAGTCTGTCTTGAGGCGTTTAAGCGATCCTTCGACGCTTGCTGTAATAGTTACTCGGTTGATATCCGTCCCGCCGTGCATCCACTGGACGCCGTTTCCTCCCACCTTGGTTGCAAGAATTATTTTTTTGCGGATTTTTCTTTTAGAAAACCAGTCCCCCAGAATCGTTTCCGTCGCGGTGTACGTCGAAGCCGATGCGGGGATAGGGTACATCTCCGCAGTATCGAAAAAATTGATGCCCTGAGAGAGAGCATAATCCATCTGCTCGAATGCTTCCGCTTCGGTGTTTTGCTCGCCCCACGTCATCGTCCCCAAGCAAAGCGCGCTGACTTCCAGACCGCTATTTCCGAGGGGACGGTAGAGCATATTAAGGGTTCGTACGCGGCTGCGGCTCGACCGAAAGGCGCAAAAATCCCAAGGAGATAATTTTTTTCTCGCCGATGGGTAAGAGCAATAAGAGCCCCATGATGACAAAGAAGGCAAAGCCTCCCCAGACCCACTTAACAAGCGGGTTTACCCACACTTGCAAAATGAGTTTGCCCTTTTCGTCGCCGCCCAACTGCAAATACACGTCGCGGAAAAGCGTTGAAATAATCGCCGGCTCTGAAGTGTTTTGTGGGGCCGAGAATTCTCCCGCCATGAAATTGTACATGGGATAAGTGCGTATCTCCGTCGTGTCGCGGCCCAAAAGTTTATTGTCTTTGTATACAGCGATTGTCGCAAGTTTCGTCATGTAAAGTGGAGCCATAGTATGCGTTCCATCGGCTGATATTCCCGAGCCTTCGGGCATCGGTTTGTTTTCAAATTTTTCGACGTGGATAGTGTAGCCTGCAAAGGTCTGCGCTTCGCCCGGATTCAACATAAGCCTGCCTTCTGTCGAAAAAGCCAGTCCGGAAAAACCCGCGAAAAGGATTGCCATTGCGATGTGGACCATATATCCCAAGAAACGCCGTTTGTTTTGAAAGAGCACAAGCGGCAAAGCGATGAGAATAAATTCTCCCGTATAGTTGCGACGGGCCAAAGCCGCACGCAGCCACTCTTCTAAAACACCGGTGATGACAAAAGCCGAAACGCCAAACGTAATCCATGCGAGTATAACCCCGAGTGTCCATTCATGGTCTTTGATTGCAATAAAATACACCGCGGCCCAAACGAGAAGTGCCATAGCAAGCGGCAGGCGCAAGTTGCGGCGGAGCGATTTCCACGAAGTCTTGCGCCAAGCGAGGAGTGGACCCAAGCCTGTCAGAATCAGGATGAGAATTCCCATCGGCCCCATAAATTTGTTGAACCATTCGGCGGTGACAGACTCGCGTTGGCCCGCAAGCCCTTCGCTGATCGTGGGGTACATCGTTCCAAAAAAGACGATGAAAAGCGACGAAAG
Organism: Spirochaetota bacterium; assembly: GCA_963205035.1. Lineage (GTDB taxonomy): Bacteria > Spirochaetota > Leptospiria > Turneriellales > Turneriellaceae > Turneriella. The sequence continues at coordinate 7,075 of CAUJII010000084.1, read as the reverse complement.
AAGAAGAACGTTATTAAAGAGGAAACCGACTTCGCGGCTCATCAGCGACTCAATGGGATGCGCCGATTTCAAGTGGCCGTAGCGAGAAACGATGGCGTAAGTACAAAAGACAATGGTGACCACGAGAAAGCCGAAAAAGAACCACCCCAAGTTCGATTGTGCGAATGCGTGGACTGATTGCACAACCCCCGAGCGCGTGAGTGCCGTGCCGATGACCGTCATGATGAATGAAATCGAAACCAAGACCATGTTCCAAACTTTGAGCATTCCACGGCGTTCTTGCACGATGATCGAGTGGAGAAACGCCGTCGCCGTGAGCCATGGCATGAGCGAGGCGTTCTCAACAGGATCCCACGCCCAATAGCCGCCCCAGCCCAGCTCCTCGTATGCCCACTTGCCGCCGAGCATGATTCCCATGCCCAAGAAAAACCAACTGAAAAGAGTCCAGCGGCGAACATGCTTAATCCAATTTGTGGGATTTACCCCGGTACTTTCTACCGCTTTTGTTTTAGAGGGCCAAGAAACCTTATTGTTGAGAAGGGCTGCCATCGCAATAGCAAAGGGGATGGAAAAAGAAACGTAGCCAAAATAGAGAATCGGCGGATGGATAATCATCGCCCAATGCTGCAAGAGCGGATTGAGTCCTCTACCGTCAGAATGTGCGAAGAGCTTTTCGCCGTCTTGAAAAACACGGAAGGGATCAGACGAAGGCGCAAAGCAACCGATCGCCGTGAAGAACGCTGCAAGCGTCATGAGGATTATGATCATCCACGCTTCGAGAGAAGGCTCGGCTTTGCGGATGTGCCGAATTGCAATCCATGTAAAAAAGAGCATGAGGAAATTCCACCAGAGCATCGAGCCTGCTTGTCCCGCCCAGATCGAAGTGAGGCGATAAAAAATGGGAAGCTGTAAATTGACGTGTTCGGCGACATACACCATCGAGAAATCTGCAGTGACGAGCATGTAGAGCAGCAGTGCGACACAAATCGCGACTGAAATGAGTGTCAACTCGATTGCAGAACGCGCTTGCGTTAAAAAACGTCCATTCCCCTTTTGACGGATATGCCCCACCGCCATAAGGACTGCATAAAGCGATGTCGCGAGTGTTAAGTTGTAGATTATGGATCCTAAAATATGCATTAGCGAACCTCCTCAATAATGACACCGGCGTGCGGGAAGTCCTTGTTGGGCATCTTTGACCATTTGACTTCGACGATATTAATGTCGGTGTATTCCTCTAAATACGACGCTGTAGCGCGTGCGCGTAAATTTGCAAGCTTCTCCGCGTTTTTGACTCGCTTGTCGCCATATCCCGTGATGCGCAGCGATACTTCTTTTCGCTCTTTGAAAGCATCCAGTGCTGTGCGTGTGTCTTTGGATAAACGCATCGAACCCTTGTGGAAGCGCAAAAGAAGCTTCGCCTGCAAAGCATCTCCTTCGATTCCAGCGGCAGAGTCAACCGCCCGGTCCTGCGTCTGGAGTGCAATTGCATCTTCGGTATCTTCAGGTGTCGCCTGGACGAGGTACTTCATAGGTAAAAACTCGATGGCATAGTTACCCTTCTGTTCGCAATCGGCTTCGAGCTTTTTTAACAGAGGCTCTGCAAAATAATGTGCACCGAACGATATAACGTTTTTTTCTTTGTCTAACTGCGCCGATTCAATGCGAAGCCGCGCATCCATTTTGCCATCTTTGAAATTCATGCCCGCACCGGAAATCGCCATTGCCGCGCTATCGGCCTCCAGCGTGAAGGGGCTGGTCGCCGGGCAAGCCGTATGGATTTCTATAGGAGAGACAAACCCTTTTTTTACAAAGAGCTTTTCGGCCGGTTCAATGACTTGCGCTTCGCAGTGGAGAGGAGTAAATTTATCGATAAAGGTTTTCGCTTCGTGCTGCGCTTCGCTCTTCGAGCAATAGTTCTTATCGGTTTGCGACAGCACCATGAAGTCTGCGGAAAGCGCTTTATACGCCGCTTCGTCGGTGCTACCTACGCGGCGCAAGTTGTCTGCTCTTTCGAGCAATTCGGTTAAGGTGTAGGTTACTTCTTTCTTGGGTTGTGTGCTACTGCACGCGACTAAGAATAAAGATAACATGAGAAGATAGACGATGCGCATAGAGTAACGATTTGTCGCCCGGACACGGTGGCAATTAAGTTCCACTGGGTCCTATTTACGCCACCCACAAGACGTGACGAGGGCCAAAAAAGAATTCGAGAAAAATAGTTGAAAAGCAAATAATGCTCTTCTCCCTGACTCGCGTCATAGAAGCTACGCACAGGTTATGGAATTCGCAAAGTATCTTATCGATTTTACTGTCTATGCCGTGCTTGGTTTGGGGATTAGCTGGTATTTCTTCTATTTTAGACGCCTTGATCTTTTTGGCGGATTTATCGGCGCTGCCGTCGTTGCACTCATTGGGGCAATCTTGGGAGCCTTCCTTTTGCAAAACGTCTTGCAGAAGGTGATCGAGTTTTTGCAACGCGGTTTCTTTATCAGCAACGTCAACGTCATCGCAGCTCTCTTGGGCGGCATTGTGAGCATCCTTTTGCTCAGTAAAATTAACGACGGGAAACGCCGGCAAGACTATTGATGCTTTCTTTCTTTTCTGCGCGCAGGTTGTGGCTAATGCAGCAGATAAAGCCAATCGTCTCCTCTCTATTCCTTATCTCTATTTTCGCCGCCTCTTGGGCCTGTGGGCGTGGAGCATCGTACCCCACACTCGACGATATTGAAGAGGCTTTTTCGCGCCCTGAATTTGTTTCGCAAGGGGACGGTTGGGCAGAAGCACGCAGAAGAAAACTGATCGCGCATTGGTTGCGGTTACGTGAATACGCCATCTCCTTTGACGAAAAGCCGTTTGAAGACAAGTTAATCCCACAAAAATACCGCAACGTGACGCTCATTGCCGAGGCTCAATCTAACCCCAAGGGCGAGACAAAAACTGTGACTCTCTCTCTCTATGCGATGGGAGCTAAAAAAGGCGTGGATTTGCAGGCCGAACAAAAGAAATGCGACAAAGTTCTTTTCGATGTGCTCTCCAAGATACAGAATTTTAGTAAGGTCAATTTCTTGATGACAGAAAGTTGCATCGGTTTGACGGCACAACCAACGAAAGCAAAGTAATCCATGCGAGAGATTGTCATTGCCGCGCCGCGTGGTTTTTGTGCCGGTGTCGATAGAGCAATCTCGATTGTCGAAAGGGCACTCGACGTTTTTGGAACTCCGCTTTATGTGCACCACGAAATTGTGCACAACAAACATGTGGTCGAGTCTTTGCGCGCCAAAGGCGTCATCTTTGTCGACAGTATTTCTGAGATACCACCCGATCAGACAGTTATCTTTAGCGCACACGGGGTATCTCCCACGGTTGTTCAACAGTCGAAAGAAAAAAATTTACACATTCTCGATGCGACGTGTCCTCTGGTGACGAAAGTCCACATCGAAGCTAAGCGTTATGCGCGAGACGACTACAACATCCTCTTGATTGGGCACAAACACCATATCGAAGCGCGCGGTACGCAAGGCGAGGCTCCGGAAAAAATTACGATTGTCGAAACTTTAGAAGACATCGAGAAGTTATCTTTTGCCCCCGAGGCAAAACTTGCATATATCACACAGACAACGCTTTCTGTGCGCGACACCAAGGCGCTCATTGAACGTTTGCAAGAGAAATTCCCTCAAATTGAAGGTCCTAATTCGAGCGACATCTGCTATGCAACGACTAACCGGCAAGAAGCGGTTTCGATTATTGCGCCTCAAGTCGACGTCGTGCTTGTCATTGGTTCGCGCAACTCAAGTAACTCCAACCGTTTGAAAGAGATGGCTGAGGCGGCGGGTTGTAAGGCATACCTCATCGACGGCGCAGACGATATTACAGAAGAAAAATTGCCTGAGCAGGTTCAAAAATTGGGCCTGACTGCCGGCGCTTCGGCCCCCGAGGTCTTGGTAAAAGCCGTCACAGAGCGTCTCAAACGCGATTTTGGATTTAACACTATTCGAGAGCTGCGCACAAAAGAAGAAAACACCGTCTTCAAATTGCCGAAAGAGTTACTCGAAAAAGTCTAATGCGTTTCTTCTTCATCGCCATGCTTTGTTCGCTTTCGTTAAGCGCACAAACTCTCGATGAAGTAAAAAATTTTACGAAAGCCGGGATTCAAGCATACAATCTGAAAAAGATGAAACAGGCACGGCAGCTTTTTTCGTCTGCTCTTAATCTCGACTCGACGTGGGGGCCCGCAGTCCTCAACCATGGACGCGCTTATGCAGATTATCTCTTGGCCGAATTACACATCAAGAATACAGAAAAGCTCATCGGTTTTGAAAATTTTGTTAAAGCAGAAACCGAACTCGATGAAGCTGAAACAATTTTTCCAGAGCACCCGCAAATTCCCGTACTTAGAGAATTGATTCGCAAGAAGCGCGCCGATAACACAAAAACTCTGCTTGAGAAAATGCCTCCCAAAAAACGCAAAGCTTACGAAGAAGCCATACAAAAGGCAACGATTGCGATGCAGAAGGCAAACTACACCGAAGCAATACACCATTTCAGTAGCGCCCTCAAAATTGCCCCAGACTCTGTCGATGCGCAAATGGGTTATGCAGAAGCAGAACGCCTCATGAAGGGGGTCCAGAGTGATCAGAATGTTGCGCGTCTCATGAGGCAGGCGCAGAAGTTCGAGAAGGAGCGCCGGTTTGCACAAGCTGTCTCGACATACGATCAAGTCTTGCGCTCCGAACCACAGAACACACAGGCCGTCGAGAGGCGAGCTGCACTCTTAGACTTCATGCAGCAACAGTTGAACAAGAATGAACGAAGACTTCTTGCGAAGGAATACCTGCAGAGCGGCAACGACGCCTTCAAAAAATCTGACTACGACACCGCTCTCGAACATTACCGCATCGGCCAGGCTCTCGATGCTCGCTTTACCGATTGGGATACGCTCATCAAGAAAGCGCTTGAAGCGAAGAAAAAGCAAGACGACAACCTCTTCGTCGATAGACTAAAAGAACTCGAACGCCGCTATCAATCGGCGATGGTGCAGCTTCTCTTAGACAACTACCCTGCGGCGATTGAAGACCTCGAAGTTGTTATCCAAATCGCAAAAGAATTTAAGCAGACCGAAACCGAAGCGCAAGCGCAAGCTCTCTTAGACAAGGCAAAGCAGGCGATGCTTCGACAAGACGACGAGTTCATTTCTCGCGACTCGCCGTATTTTTCTTTTGTTGAATCGCTCACTTCGATGGGACTCAATAGTTACAAGGCACGCGACTGCGAGAAGACAATGAAGCACTTCGGCGCCATCGTTGAAGTCTTTCCGAGAAATCGAATCTCGAACCAACATATTCTCTCGTGCACAATTATTCTCCATCCCGAAAAGAAAAGTGGGATTATCCAAGACCTTGTCGATTCCATCTACCGCTTTAAGGACTCCAATGCCTTTGAAGCCAAAAGACTTTTTGAGATATTGAAGTTTATCGATCCTACAAACCCCATCATCGCACAACTCGAAAAAGACCTTGCGGAGAAAACCGCGCTCGTCAAGAAGGCGGTCAAACCCGCCGAGTATATCGAAGCGCTTTATCGCAAAGCTCTTCTTCTTTCACAAGCGGATCCGCAAGCGGCGATCAAAGTCCTGCGCGAACTTCTCGAAGACGACCCCCGCCACACGAAGGGGCGAATTCTCTTAGCGCGCATCGAAGCGAGGCTCAGCCGTGAAAGGTGGGCACAATCCGACATCCCCATCGCCCCGGCCGCGCTTCAAGCGTATGCAGATGGCATTGTCTTCTATAACACCGGTTCGATTAGCGAGGCGAAGGCCGCTTTCTCCAAAGCCATCGAGCTTGCTCCCAATTTTGAACGCGCTCACGTAGCCCTCAAGAAATGCGAATCGTATTCAAAGGGGATGCGGCTTTGAAATACTGGCTAACGACAGAAACGCACTTCGATGCGCTTTGCCGCAAGAAAACCGGAATTGCCGCCCTATTAACCGACGATGCGACGGCGCTCTTAGGGATATTCGCAATCCGCAACCGAGAATCTTTAACGCCGTGGCTCAGACGCCGCAACGCGCTGCCTTTCACTCTGCGAGAAAAAGATAAGGGAGAAAAATTTGTCGCACTCGACTCCTTTACAATGCGGGCATATATTCTGTTGGCGCGCAGCGGTAACAGAGACGAAAGACCCCATGCAATTATCCACCGAACACTCGAACGCTTTGTCGTCCATATCACCCTCGGTGGAAGGACTGCTGCTCGGGTGATTCCCGCAAAGGCTCTTGAACTCAAAATTTTACTGAGTCGAATCGCGTTACGGCATGGCCCTCTCGACATCACGCTCGTAGGGCGGACTTTGCAAGACATCCCACTAATGAATCATTTGGGCCTAAAGACCTCATGGGTATTTGAGACGGAAAGACTCGACAACTTGGAAAGCGGTCGATTTCGCCACGCACGCGATGTTTTGGTCGTTACGAATCTTCATGGTGAAGCATTGCAGCATCTAAATAACGATCTGCCGTTTTGGTCGAGAGGTCCCAAAGGATGCCGGTTCCGTCATGTGTATGGAAACATGACACAGAAGAGAGTCGAAAGTGCCGTCCTACAAAATTCGTGGGATCTCATCATCTACCGAGGGCACGGTGCCGTTGAAGACGGTTCGATTGCTTGGAAGCTTGCCGACAGCACTTGGCAGATACCAAGAGATTTAACGGCCTTTTATTTGCACCTTTCGTGCCTTGCCGATGCGCATCTTCTCGACTTAGAAAAACTTCCCGCAAAATTCGTTCTGACACCGCTGCGTGTTTTGGAAGATTTCGACGATACGACGCTGGTTCGCGACCTCATCGAAAGAATTCAGAAATCTGGCAATTTAGTCCGTTCGGTGAGACAAATACAACAAACATATCCTGATTTTATTCTCCTTGCATGTTAAGGCACTGGGAGTTTAGGCGGGAACTCGCGTCAGCGAGTTCCCGCCTAAACTCCCAGTGCCCTTAGTTCTTTTGGTCGACCGCGTGTAACTCAACTCGATTATGTCGCATGGCAAAAGGTAAAGGCAAGGGGTCGGGAGATCATGA
>CAUJII010000083.1 GCA_963205035.1 Spirochaetota bacterium | reverse complement strand
GCAGACCTCGTGCAAGTCTACACGGGCTTTATCTATTATGGCCCCGATTTCGCCCGCGATTTTCACGCCTTGCCGCATTGATTGAGATAGGCTTCGGCTGCGTTTTGTTCAGCTTGTTTGCGAGTGCGTGCGACGCCCTCGCTTTTTTTCTCGCCGCCGATAAAAAGAGCTACGGTGAACTCTTTGTCGTGGTCGGGCCCCTCTGCGTGGATGAGTTGATATTCGGGGCGTTGGTGGTTGCGTTTCGCAAGATATTCTTGAAGCGCAGATTTTGAGTCTTTGCTGCCCAAGACCGTCTCGGGGTGTTCGAGAATTCTGTGGAAGCGTTTGACGACAAACTCTTCGGCAGCTTCAAAACCGACCGCAACAAAAATTGCGCCGATGACAGCCTCCATTGCGTCTGCGAGGTTCGAGGCGCGCGTCAAACCACCGGTTGCAATTTCACCCTTACCCATGCGTAGCATCGAACTCAACTTGAGTTCTAAAGCAATGCTGTGGAGCGCAGACTCGCACACGGCCATTGCTTTGAGTCGTGTGAGCCCTCCCTCGGCAGTCTTTTTTTTCTTGCGGTAAAAATAATTCGCGACGACAAGCCCTAAAACCGAATCGCCCAAGAACTCTAAGCGCTGGTTGTGCTTATCCATGTTCGGGTCGATGCCGCTGCGGAATTCATTGGTAAAACTTTTATGAGTCAGCGCAATCGAGAGTTGAGTCAAGACATTAGACGGTAAATTTTCATCGTGAATAAATTTTTCTAAGAGCTCATCTCTCGACGAATTTGAATTACTCGTTTGCACTGTGTCTCGCTAATCTTGAGGAGTGAATTAACGTATGGAACGCACGCGTTGGATACGTTAAGCCACCGAAGGACAATGTATCGTTTTTTAGTCACTGCGTCTATATTAGTTTTACTAGGCTTTGTCTACCTGGGTCAACGACTCGTCGTTGAAAGTTGGCCGCCCATTCTTCGTTACTCCCTTTGGGCTCTTCTCTTTCTCATGGTCTTGAACCTTCTCTGGCTGCCCTGGCGCAGATGGCGCAGGCAACACACGGGCCGCGTTGCCGCAACGAGACTTACCCGCATCCTCGAAAGCGGAGCGTATTCGTTTATGGGATTTCTAAGCCTTCTGCTCCTCTTCACAGTAGTGACAGAAATTCCTCGAACGATTGCAGTTTTTTTTCCACGCAGTGTTTCCGAGTCAATCGCCGAGAGTATTTTTTCCGGAATAAGCGCTGAAGCTTTTCTTGCGCTCTTCGTATTTATCTTTGCCACAGTATTTTTTGCGTGGGGGCGTATTCGAGTCTTTCGCGGAGCTCAATACCGCTTCATAAAAATTGTGCTCCCGTTGACGGGCAAAGCGAAGCGCAGGCCGCGTTTCAAAAAGAGAAAAACGTCAGGAGGGAAAATCCGTATTATGCAGGTGAGCGATTTGCATATCGGACGCGCGATCGACGCCTCTTATACCGCGCGCGTTGTAGATAAAATTAACGCGGCGGGTGCCGACATTGTGTGCTTCACAGGCGACATCGCCGATGGGAGTATCCATACCATGCGCAGCGCGGCTGCCCCTTTGGGAGATATCGAAGCGACGGCGGGTGTGTTCTATATTCCGGGAAACCACGAATATTACTGGGGGGTAAAACCCTGGCTTCAAGAGTTCGAGCGTTTGAAGATGCGCGTTCTTTTGAACCGGGGCGAAAAGATAAAGCTGCCCTTTGCGTCTGTCTGGATTGCAGGCGTCAGCGACCCGACTGCCGCACGCTTCGGCGAGGAGTTACCCAAAATTCCCAAAAGAGATTCCTCCGACATGGCGGTACTCTTGACACACCAACCCGTCTTTGTGCGCGGTGCTGAAGCGGAAGGCTATGACATTCTGCTTGCAGGACACACGCACGGGGGGCAATACGCGCCGTGGTCGTGGATGGTGCATTTATTCTACCGCTTCGCTCGCGGGCTTTACCGTTTCAGAAATATGCTCGTGTACGTGAGCGACGGCACCGGCTACTGGGGGGCGCCGCTCAAAATCGGTACACGGCTCGAGATTACTGTCTTCGATATCTACCACCATAACGGGAACGACTAACTATGCAACATACGATGAACGTCTTCACGCGCTTTGGCGACCTCGACACACAACGCCACGTCACGAGCCGCACTTACGAACTCTTTGCGCTCGACGCGCGTTATAGCGTCTTGAGGGACTTAGGTTTTTCACAAGAGAGAATCCAGAACGAGCAAATTTATCTTGAAGCGGTGCGTGGCTATTCCAAGTTCCACAGACAACAATTTCCTGGAAGCGAGCTTCTCGTTAAAACGCAAGTCTCCTCGCTGGGCGGCGCCCTCTTGCATTGGGATCAACAAATTCTCGAACAATCCGGCGCGTTGGTCTGCCACTTGCAGCTCAAAACTCGACTGACCCAAGCGAAAAATCCGATAGACGTGCAGGGCATTGAAAAGCAAGACAGTCTCGAAGCGCTTTATACCGATTTAGCGCCGTGGAGCGGCAAAGGCCAGAGGATTACATCGCGCTACACAATGCCTTATAGCGACCGCGACTTCGCAGGGCGCTATAACGTCGCCTCGCTCTGGCGCATCTTTGAAGAAGGGCGTTGGAACTTCGCCGCACAAACGGGGTTGACTTACGAAAAAATTGTCGCGATGGACACCACTTCGTTTTACATGGGCAGCGTTGCGAACTATTTTGAAGAAATCCCTGCGGGTGAAACCGTCGACATCATTACGTGGATTGAGCGTATCGAAAGAATTCGTTATTTTTTTCGACAAGATATTGTTCTCAATGGAAAGATTATGCTCTCGATGTGCGACGAGCAACTTATCGTGTCTGTTTCAAAGCAGCGGCCGCAACGCGCATCGTCATTTTTTCTCGAATACGTTTCTCCCTATTTAGAATTTCCGTAGGGACGCAGCCGTTCGCAGAGACGCGGCAGATATCAGTCAATGAATACCGCTGGCGATACGTTGAAGCGCTTTGCTAAAAGTTTAATTTGTCTTAGATTCAGAACTCTTCTTCATACACCTCAAGCAAGCTGCCTATGGTATCCAATAGATGCGCTAGTCTATGATTTTCGTCCTCCCCAACTTCGTCTACCAAATCATCCATTACCCGGCAAAGTTTGTTGTATTCACGACTGTTTGACGGGACTGATAACACACTCTTGATCCTAATTCTTGGCTCTATCCTTGCAATAGAACAAATGCTTTTTTTTTCTTTTGTTTTCTCGGCCTTGCAGAAATAGTCAGTTCCATGTCGATATCATGCAAATACCCAACCAGAGTAGAAATTTTGATATCAGATCGGTTCTCAATTCTGGAAACGCTGGCTTGTTTCATTTTCTTAAAATCGACTTGCTTAATTTTGTACTTTCTTCGGAGGTCTGCCAGCCTGATTCTAAATATTTCCCGTTGAGCGGCATTTCGTGCCCTTTCCAATATTTTAGGAGGAACTTTCTTTTCTGCTTCCTTGAAAAAATCTGTAAATTTTGGCTTCATGTTATTCTCCTTTTAAATAGCTATCGTAAATATTTTCGGCGAGCGGTATGATGGTTTCGTAAAATCGCTTTTGGCCTCTTTTATCGCCGCCAACGAGGAGTATGCCAATCCGTTTAGGATCAAAGATAAAAAGAATTCTGAAAACATTTTGCTTTACATCGATTCTCAGTTCTTTCAGGTTCTTGAGCTTGCTGCCTTTAATGGTATCAACCCACGGGCGGCCGAGGCTTGGGCTAATATTTGATAGTATCTCGACACCCATAATGATCTTTTCTTTGGCGTAGTCAGGCAATGCTAAGAACCATGCTTGAAAATCGGCACTTTGTTTTATTTCCCACACGGTATACTACGTGCGTGTAATATATACATTCTCGCCCAAGATGTCCAATTTTTGTAATGGCATTTATACCTTTTTGATTGAGAAGGTGAGTTTATTTGAAATTTTAATGACAAACTGGCCCTTCCGATTCAGCAGCCGCCGTGAGGCTCTGCACGGCTGCGGAAATCTCTGCGATTCAATCTGACATCTTATCTGTGGTGTGCATATCGGGGAACTCGACGTATTTTCTTATGGGTCAAGCTGTCCCTGACAAGGATGTTAGAACCGAGTATCTTATTTACTTGACGATGTAAAGTAAATAACGTATACTTCAGTGTGAATAAGGCCACGCCGCACTATAGCCTTGCGAAAGTTAAGGCACTGATAAAGGCAGGCAAAGTTAGGGTTACGAACACGGCCAGAAGGTCGGCGATGAGCAATTTTTCTCTGGATTTGGATGAATTGATCGCTGAAGTTGCCGCGCTAACAATGGATAATTTTTACAAATCCATGACCACCTATGAGGACCATACTCGCTGGCATGATGTCTACCATAAGCGAATTGTGCAAGGTATTGCATACATAAAGGTTCAAATTGACTTGGATCAAACGGTGGTAATCTCTTTTAAGGAGAAGTGAGGAAATCATGAAGGAAAAAGTATGGAAGAACTGCCCCTCTTGTGGCGCGCATGACAGCATGAACTATCGTTCAAACTTAAGGGAGCGAATAGAAGGTAAGGGCTATAAGCCCTTTTCAGTTCATGGTTTAGATGGATATATATGCAGTAAATGCCATGACGGAATTCTAACCATAAAGGCAGAAAACCGGCTGCGGGTGGAAATCATGGAGAATCGGGCACATCAGGATTCGGCCAGGATACCAGCCAATGCCTTAATACCAGTCGAGGTGATTGCGAAGAGTTTAAGAGTGCCTCGGCAAACAGTTCATTGGATGATGCGCGCGGGTAGGATGCCCTTTGTCTACGTAGGAAAGCAACGATTTCCATTTAATGACAAATCAAAGAAAATCGTAGTGAAGGGAAAAAGCTATAGAATTTCGGATTTAGCAGTTTCCCGCTGATTTGTCACCAGATTTTCGAGATTGGCTTATCGCTCGATTTCATTCATCCCGATACATTTTTGCACCGGTGGCTGAGTGAAAATGCCAATAAAGTTGGCATTTTTGTATCGAAGCCCGGTGGCAGACATCCTGTCCTTCGGTTCGCAGAAAGAGCGACATCGTGTCGCCTGCGAACCTCTGACATCCTGTCCTTCGGATTATGCAAAGATGCCATCCGTGGCAGCATAAACCGCACGCATCCGTGCGTTGCGGTTCGCAGAAAGAGCGACATCGTGTCGCCTGCGAACCTCTGACATCCTGTCCTTCGGAGAGGGGGGGATTCGAACCCCCGGTGAGTTTCCCCACACACGCTTTCCAAGCGGGCACATTAGACCACTCTGACACCTCTCCAATTCAGAAGACAGAGGTCAGATGACAGAAGTCAGATCGCGGAAACGATCTCTTCATGGCAGCCTGGCGTCTGTCGACCGTTGTCTGTCGTCTGTTTCGAGACACCGCGTCAAATTGTAAGTCCCCTTTCGCATTGACGACACACTCGGCACCGCAAGATTCGACCATGAATGGTGGTGAAATTGCCGCGCGGGTCATTGCGGCGAATGGTGTCGATGCGCTCTTTACGCTGATTGGTGGGCATATCTCGCCTATCTTGGTCGCCGCGAAAAAAATCGGCATCCGTGTTGTCGATACACGGCATGAAGTGAACGCAGTCTTTGCTGCAGACGCTTGGTCGAGACTCAAGGGCGTTCCGGGGGTCGCGGCTGTGACCGCCGGGCCCGGTGTTACGAATACAATTACGGCACTACGCAATGCGCTCATGGCTCAATCGCCCTTGGTATTGATTGGAGGCGCCACTGCGACGGCACTCAAGGGTAGGGGCGCGCTGCAAGACATCGATCAAATCGAACTCATCCGCTCGAATGTGAAGAAAGCGTTTCGTGTGACGCGGGTCAAGAATATTGCGCACACTTTGAACCGCGCTTTTGCCGTCGCAAAAGAAGGGGTGCCAGGCCCCGTTTTCGTCGAGCTACCGGTGGATTTACTCTATCCCGAAAATATTGTGCGCGAGTGGCATGAAGAATCGATGCCCAAAGGAAACTCGCTTACTGCGATTGCAATACGCACGTACTTAAAACTCCATGTCAAGAGGCTCTTAGCGGGAAACCAAGATGTGACAATCCCTGCGCCCGAAAAAGTGGCCGCAGCGGCGATCTCTGAAAGTCTTGTTCGGCAGATTGCAGAGCGCATCCAAAATGCAGAGCGCCCTCTCATCTTGGCGGGCAGCCAAACGGTGCTCAAAGCGCAGGCCGCGCAGAAAATTGGCCAAGCGCTCGAAAGTCTCGGTGTGCCAGTCTATCTGTCTGGAATGGCGCGTGGGCTCTTGGGGGTCAAGAGTTCCGTGCAAATGCGGCAGAAACGCAAAGAAGCATTACGCGAAGCGGATCTTATTATTCTGCTGGGCGTCCCTGCGGATTTCCGTTTGAACTACGGCATGCACATTCCTTTAAGAGCATACCAGATCAACGTAAACTTAGATAAAGCCGACCTCAAAAAAAACAAGCGGCCGCATTTGGCGGCGCGCGTCGATGCGGGAGCACTCCTCCTCAAACTGGCAGAGAACGGAGTGAAAGCCAATGCGCAAAATGCAACCGTTTGGAAAGATGCCCTTCTAAAGAGAGAAGTCGTTCGCGAAGTCGAGATAAAGAAACAGGCGGAGCAAAAAATGAAGCTCATCAATCCGATTGATTTCTTTTTGCAAGCCTCCGACAAGCTTATGAAAAAAACAATTCTTGTGGCGGATGGCGGCGACTTTGTCGCGACGGGTGCATACACCTTGAAACCCGGCGGGCCTTTGACGTGGCTCGACCCGGGAGTCTTTGGCACATTGGGCGTTGGCGCGGGGTTCGCGATGGGTGCGAAGGTCGCACGCCCCGACCACGACGTCGTGATTTTATACGGTGACGGATCGGCGGGTTATAGTCTCATGGAGTTCGATTCGTTCGTGCGCAACCGCTTGCCCGTTGCGGCGATTATCGGCAACGATGCCTGCTGGATGCAAATTTACCGCGACCAAAAAGTTCTCTTAGAAGACGACGTGGCGTGCATGCTCGACTATTC
>CAUJII010000082.1 GCA_963205035.1 Spirochaetota bacterium | reverse complement strand
AGGTCTTGCCTTTTAGCCGTAAAGCGTTTCTATTTGAGTTTGTATTTTTTCTTGAATTTGTCGACTCGCCCTGCGGTGTCGACGAGTTTCGTTTTGCCGGTAAAGAAAGGGTGGCAAGCGGAGCAAATCTCAACGAAGATTTCTTTTTTGGTCGAGCGCGTCTTGTGTTCTGCACCGCACGCACAGCGAATCACCGCGTCTTCATAAACGGGATGTATACCTGTTTTCATAGTGCCTGAGACTAACTGTGCGATGTGGCGACAAGATAAACTCACTTGAGTTCCCCTAAACTCACTTTACCTGCCCTCTTGAATCTGCCATTTGACCCTGCCATGGCCGACGCAAAATACGAATTTGATGCTACGCGCAAAGCGATTGGCGCGAACGATTTAGATAATGCCGAGCGCAAAGAAATGCTCGACCGCTTCAAGTCCGGCGGGGGGCAAGTTCTTAAAGAAAAGAGCCTTCAAGAGAGGCAAGAAGAAGCGCGCCGTAGTGCGAATGAACGAGCATTGGGCGGCGCGCCGCGCCGTGGCGGCTCTTCGGCCCCGGGCGGCAACCGGGGGCCGGATACCGAAACAAAACTGCCGTCAGAACTTCGACGCGAGAAAGAGCGCGAAGAGGCAGACAAAGCCCAGCGCGCTCGGCTCGATTATGAGAAGAGCATAAAGAAACTCAAAGGGCCCGGTGCGCGTTTCATGATTCGCCTGCGGTGTTTCCTCGCAGGGGTGACGCCGTTTGCAGGAAACCAAATCAAACCCAGCTTTGTCAAATTTTTGAATTTGGAATTGCGCCAAGCACTCGTTGAATTCAATCTTATCGGCAACGATCTGTTCTTGCAACGCCCTTCGATTGGCAAAAAAATCATGCAGAATTTGGACCAGAAAAATCCTCTGCTGATGGAGACTTTGGAATACGCACACCACATGCACAAGAACGAATACTTCTCTCCGTTTGCGAATGCGGCGCAGGCGGGTGCACCTGTACCGCTGGAGAGTGCCGCCGCAGCGATTAAGTCGATTTATCGTACTCTCTACATTTTATATCCCTACCAAGATTCGTTCCGCAAAGCGATGGGCTATGCTCTCGACGTATTTACCCCCGAAGCACAAGCGGCGAAGCTCTCTCAAGAATCTCTGCAAGGGATGATCGTTAAACAAAAGCGTTTCTTTCAAAACACGAAGCGGGTTTTCCAGACGGCGTTTCCAAAACTTTTTCATTTGGTCTGCCTCATCGATCAAACAGATTATCCCCCGTTCTCGGCCTTTTTAGAAAAGGCGATTCAAATCACCGCAGACCAAAAATTGGGTAACCGGAAAAAAGGCGAAGGTTCGTCTCTAGAGGCTGCGGAGACAGAAGAAGCGGCGGCGGGAGAAGCGACGACTCAAGCTAACGAAGAAGAGAAAAAAGAAGAGAGTCTGCCCGAAGATGTGAAGGGATACCGTTATGGGGTAACGCTCATGAAGCAGCGCGGTCCGCGCGAGCTCGTCGAACGTTATGACAAATCGAAGCGCATGCTCGAAAAAGTAGATATCAACGACCGCATTCTTCTCTCTTACCTGCATTTCTTAGAATTTGATTTTGAGTACTCCTTCGTGTTGACGACAAACAAGATCCAAATCAACGTCGATTATTCGGGAGGGGTGAAATCCGACTATAAAAAACAAATGGCGGACCTCTATAACGAATCGCGTGCAATTATTCGTGCATACGAAAAATACGAAGAGATGCTGCAAGACTATAAGAAGACCAAAGCGACGAAGATGTCGAACTATATCGAGAAATCAAAGCTCGATGAAAAAGCCAAGGGACGCAGCGACATGGAAGCGCGCAACACGCGGGGGCTAATCCGCGCTTTCATGGAAAACGTGAAGAAGGCTATGGGAATTCTCATCGAAGACATGAAGGGTGCAAAGCAAATTGTCGGCAATATGGATGAACCGGTGAAGTTTGACGCGGAGTTTGAAAAGGGCAAGCGCTTAAACGGCAAGAGCGTCAAGCAGTGCATCATGGATGCTTACTGTTATTCACTCGCGTTTGTCGAGCGCATCTCGAAAGGCGATTTGTTCCCGCTGACTCCGATGACAGACGATGAGATGCAACAAGCGTTCGGCATGACTTCTCCGTCGTCTGGCGATAAGAACAATTCCACACCCCCCACATAATGCGCGTCTTAGGCGTTATTCCAGCGCGGTTTGCTTCGACGCGTTTTCCCGGCAAACCGCTTGCCCTGATTGCAGGTAAGCCCATGGTCGAATGGGTGTGGTCTGCGGCAAAGCGGTGCCAAGACTTGGAGCGCGTCGTGGTTGCGACAGACGACGAGAGAATTTTTCGCGCAGTTCAAGATTTTGGCGGCGAAGCTCTCATGACAAGGACCGACCACGCTTCGGGGTTCGACCGCATCGTCGAAGTCGCAGAGAAGATACCCGATTACACGCACTATGTGAACGTGCAAGGCGACGAACCGCTCTTACCCGCTGCGAACATCAGCGGAGCGTTGGCTCTCTTTGAGGCGCACCCTGAAGACTGCCACGTTGCGACAACCGCAGTCCCTTTCAAGACAGCTATAGACTTTCAAAATGAGAATCAGGTGAAAGTTGTTTTGGCGAAAACAGGCAAGGCACTTTATTTTTCGCGCTCCCCCCTGCCTTTTTATAGAAAGGGCGATTTTTCGGGTCCGCTCACGGCGCTCAAACACCAGGGACTCTATGCCTATTCGCGCACTGCACTTGTGGAATTATCGCATTTAAGTCTGGCACCTTTAGAAGAGGCGGAAAGTTTAGAGCAACTCCGCTTTCTTTTTAATGGGTTCAATATTTTTGTACACGTCGCAACAGTCGACTCTCCTGGTGTCGACACACCCGACGATATTTTGCGCGTCGAAGCGCTCCTGAACGAGCGTGGCAGATAAACTTCCTGATTATTGGCTCTCTGCGACTGCGTATCTAAAGAAGCGCGACAAAGTCTTGGCGCGTCTCATCGCTCAATACCCGCAAACAAGATTACGCTTGCGCAAAGACGCTTTCACAACTCTCGCACGTGCAATCTCTGGCCAACAGATTTCGGTCAAAGCGGCCGATGCAATTTGGGCACGGTTTGTCAAAACCGTTCAAGGCAAAGAGCAAAGAGTTTCACCGCATGCCGTCTTGGCGCTCGACCCATCTCTCCTGCGCGCCTGTGGCTTTTCTTTGCGTAAGGTGGAGTACATCCAAAGCCTTGCTGAAAACTTTGCGGCAAAAAAAGTGAGCGGTCGAAGGCATCTCAAAATGCCAGACGATGCAATCCGCGAAGAACTCATTGCACTCAAGGGAGTAGGGCCATGGACCGCCGACATGTACCTCATGTTTAACTTGTGGCGTCCCGACATTCTGCCTTTGGGCGATTTAGGACTAATTCGCGCTATGGAGATTTCCTATTGTGGAGGGGAGAAAACTCCCACGGCAGAGCTCAGGCGCATTGCAGAGCGTTGGGCGCCTTATCGGACCGTCGCGACGTGGTATCTATGGCGCTCGCTCGACCCCGTTGCGGTGGAGTATTAGTTACGTTGGATTTGTAGTTGGAATGTCTCGCTGAGTTTCTGGCCTTTGATGTCTTGCGCCTCGATCTTGACTTGCTTCGCGCGCCTAACGCCCCTTGTCAGCGAGGTGAAGTTTCTGAAATAGACGTCTTCAAACGCGAGCCCCGAACTTGTCCGCCAGACGCCGTCTTTCATAAAGACTTTATCGAAGCGCGCGCCTATCGCCTCTTTGCCGTCGAGAAAAACGTGGTATTCATAAACTCCCCACCGCTCTGAGGTGAGGCCGTGGTCTTGCAACCAAACATACACAGGATAGTCTTGCGTGAGGCGGAACGTTTTTTCAGGGTTCACCGTCGAAAAATTATCGGGCATGAGAACTCCCCACGCTTTAATCTCGGGTGGCTTCGTGTCGTGGTAGTGTGTCGCGTCCATCGTGAGGAGCGGATTTATCATCGCCTGCTCTTTGGTGTCGTAAATAAAATAGTGCAGGTGCGCGCCGCCCGAGTGGCCGGTGTCGCCTGAAAAACCCAAGACATCCCCTTTAGAGAGTGTCTCCTCTTTCTCAATTTTTTCGGCGAACGATTGCAAGTGCATATACCCCGTCCATGTACCGCCGTGGTCGAGAACCAAAAGATTGCCGCCGCCAAAAGGCATTTCTCCCGGCGTCTCATCCAAGTGAACGCGGTAAAGCACGCGCGCGTTTTTCGGCGCCAAAACTTTTGTGCCTTTGCCGGGTATGTCGATGCCGTTGTGGAAGTGGTCGAGGCGCGATTCGCCGAAGGTCGAGCTGAGCTGATATTTTTTATCTTTTTCAACCGGCCAGTCAAACGAATGCGTTGTGGGATTTTCTCCGGTTACGCCCTTGAGCAACAAAAGGGCAGAGAGGCAAACAGTTATCTTAAGGCCGTGCTTCAAAGTGTTTCACAGGTGTGTTTACTCGTTAGCCTGTAAATCGATTTGATGGGGCTCCTCAACTTCTAAAGCGTCACGCGCAGCCTTAACGACTGCGAAATGGCCTGCGTCTCGGCATAGTCCAACGCCTGCCCTAAAGCAAGCCCCGTGGCAATGCGCGTCACTTTGATACCCAAAGGCTTGAGCATCTCAGCGATGTAATGCCCCGTCGCATTCCCTTCGACGCTTGGGTTCGCAGCTACAATCACCTCTTCAATTTGAAGCTCTTGTGCGCGTGCCTTGAGTTGTGGTATTTTCAGCTCTTCAGGACCCATGCCATCGAGAGGCGAAAGGACTCCACCCAAGACGTGATAGAGCCCACGAAATTCACCGGTGTTCTCGACGGCAAAAATGTCAGAAGGATTCTCGACGATGCAAAGCGACTTTGTCTCGCGCTTCGGATTATCGCAGAACGAACACGGCTGTCCCTGAGTCTTGTACGCACCACAGTGCTCGCATGCACAAACGTGTTCGACTAAAGCCGTCAATGCATTGCAGAAATTCTTTGTGGGATTTACCCCTTTGCGGATAAAGTCGAACGCAATGCGCATTGCAGACCTTCGACCCATGCCCGGCAGAGTTTGCAGGGCCTCGATTGCCAGCAGAAGTTCTGGAGGCATGGGGTGCTGCTACGGCATCATGTCGCCCAACATACCTTTCATGTCGGACATCGCCTGTTTGCGCGCGTCTTTTTGCGCGCCTTGAACCGCTTTTAAGATAAGCTTGGGTAAGACCTTGATTTCGTCGGCATCGAGAACTGCGGTGTCTATATCGAGAGCGATGAGGTTTGCTTCTCCGTCGACCGTGGCTTTCACAAGCCCGCCGCCCGTCGAAGCCGAAACACGCATGTCTCCTAACTTCTTCTGCACCTGTTTCATTTGTTGCTGCGCCGCGCGCATTTGGCCCATCATGTCTTTGATGTCTTTAAGTCCCATGGTATAGACTGGCAAGCCGAGTCACTGCGTAAACGCGAAAGGAGGCGTTGAGCCTGTGCGGGAACTCATTGGTACAATTTTTTCTGCGCCAAGCCCACGCTAATCAGCGCAAATTCTCCCGCAAATCGTTCCGATTCGCTCGACGTGCGGTCGCAGACGCCCGGAATTCGCGCTGATTTGCCGCTTTTTCTAGCAACGCGTGTTCTTTCCGCAGAAAAAATTGTCATTTCGCATCGTTTGCACGAGTTCCCGCACAGGCTCTTAATCTCCCGTCAGAGTCTCGGCGTACGCGATAAGTTTCA
>CAUJII010000081.1 GCA_963205035.1 Spirochaetota bacterium | reverse complement strand
AACAATTTTAGACCACTATTTTCCGAAAACAACTATTCGTTTCGCACAGTATTACAACGTATAGCCATGACAACAACACAGAATAAAAGAAACAACCCACAAAAAAAGCGGCCCGCTACAAAAGCAAGAAAGCCAGTCGTGACGAGTCCTCCCCCCACCGAGCCGACGCCGTTTGTGCCTTACCGTGCGCCTGTCGCGCTCGCGGCCATTCCGCCGGTCAGTTGGTATGAAACCGTTGCAACCGGTTTCTTCTCAGGCTATTTGCCGAAAGCGCCGGGGACGTGGGGCTCACTTTTCGCCGCCGTCTTTTTTTTCGCAACAGTGCGGTACATACCACATCAAGGCGGGTGGCAGGTGGGCTCGATCTTCTTCTCGTGGTGGGCATTCATCTTGGCAGGCGTTGCAACCGTTGTGGGAATTATCGCATCGGAACGCCTGGCCGCCGAGTGGCGGCAAAAAGATCCCGGTGAAATTGTAATCGATGAATTTGCAGGGCTTTTCTTTGCACTCCTATTTGTTGTCCCGAATTTTGTGGGAGTCATCTCCGCATTCGTCTATTTTCGTCTATTTGATATCTTGAAACCCGGCCCCATCGGCAGAGTTCAAAATCAACCGGGCGGCTATGGCATTGTTTTGGACGATGTCCTCGCGGGGCTCGCCGCTGCGCCGCTCGCTCTTGTCACTCAACTCCTCTTTCAAAAACTCTTCGGGTAAGCTCTTGCCAAAAAACAATCTGCAAATTCTTTTCAATCGGTTAGAAAAGGAAGCTCAGGAAAGCGAAGCGCATTTCTTGGCTGCAGAGAAAGAACGGTATGCGCTTTATGAAAACTATACGCTGCTAAAAAGCACCCTTCAAGAGATGAAGGGCAAGCTCGGCACATACCCGCAGGCGTATTTACAAAAACGGTTAGCTCTCATCGAAACGCTGGTAAACCATCTGATGCTCAACCACGACACGACAAGGCGTACTTTCAACGCGTTGGGTTTTCTTCTCTCGCGTGCGAGGCACAACCTGGCGCAAGAGATGCTCGAACCCAAGCTCTACCAAAAAATCCGGTCGGCGCTCGAAGAAGAAGAGAGTCTCAAGGTTCTGAGGAAAAAATACCCAGAGAGCGACGCCATTGTCAAAGTTTCAAGACCTATCCAAAAAAAGAGAGAGTCCAAACCGATTCGCTTGCTACTCATTGGCGTGTCGGGTCTTTATTTCGCTCTCCCCGTCGATAAGGTCTTGAAGCGATTCAAACCCGGCGTCTTTGAAGAAGCCTTGCGTCAGCGGGGTTATTCCCACTTTGCTCTGCCGATTCAATCGTCTGCGCCCACGCTCGCAGTCGCGTTCTTAACTCCCAACGGGAGCCGCCGCACGGTCTACTGCGACGAGTATTTCACGCCTGTCGAAATTTCACAGAAAGAGTTACGCAAGCGCGTCACATGGTCTTCGGCAGAGCAGAGCCTCGGGCATGAATTTCGGCCGCAGATTCAATTTTATGGGCGTCGCTTTTTTGTGTACGGCGCACGCTTGAGTTACACTGTTCGCACCGGTGATGCCTCCCGCCCTTCTTAACGCGCAAACTCTCCATCGTCTGATGCGGATTTTCATGGAACACCCAACCGACGTTTTGCCGGTTGTCGAAAAGGGACAAATTGTGGGCCAGCTCGATAGAGGTTCTCTCATGGAGGCTTTGAGCGAAATCAAACCCGAAGGCCATCTACTCACCATAAAGCCTGCCGAAAGCGCAGATATCCTCTTAAGACGACTCGACGATACCGAAACAACCCAGATCCCTACGGTGAACAATAATTTTGAATTCAACGCGCTGTGGGGGCGGACAGAAATTTTACAGGCGCAGGGAAAACTTCCGCAAGTACGCGTGTGGCAGCCACAATCGGTGACGCTTCCTCTCGAACCACAAGAGACGACGTCGCGCATTACTGCGGCGCGGGAGAGCGAAGCACGAGAAGAATTGCCGCGAGAAATTTCACCCAGAACAATCACGATTGTCCGCGAGAGCGCGCAGATTAAGATCCACGCACCGACTGCGAAGTCGAGTAAACACGAAAGCCCGAACGATACCATAAATGAAAAAATCGAAGAGCCACCGCTCGAAGTGAAAGATGCTGCTCTCGAAGATGTGACCGTTCACGACATAAATACTACCACGCCGATAAAGCCTGCATGGCAGAAGAGCACACGGCCCGTTGCCGAAAGTTTACACCGTGACATCGAGCGTGGAAGACTCGCCATCAATACACTCGCCGCGTTGGAGCAACCCATCATCGCATGCGACAGCGCGGGGAACGAAATTTTTCACAACAAGGCATTCAGCGCGCTAAGGCTGGTCTACGGTGCACAGCTCGACAGCGAATCGCTCGTCCACCGCGCAAAAGACGCGATTGCGCAAAGTGCGCTTAAAGGCAGTCTCGACATCGAGAAGGCGACTTTACTGCCAAACGGGGTGCGCGGGTACGATATTTTCTGTAAAGCGATACGCGACTTCGAGAACCCGTCCGCGCGCGCCCAAGGGTATATTTTTTGGTTAGAATCGACGCGCCCGAGCGCAGCACTCTATGTTACAGACGATGCCACAGTCAATTTTTCTGGAAAGACTCTACCCGACATTCTCATGGCCGAAGAGGCGCGCGCGATGGCGTGGGCAATGCGGGAGGCAGGCGGCAACCAATCGGACGCTGCGCTGCTTCTGGGGATTCCCAGGCAGACTTTCAACTACCGTTACCGCAAGCTCTTGCGCTCGACTGTGCGCTCGGTCTTGACGAATGAAGTGCAAAAAGCGAAAGAGAATGAATCCGACTGAAGAGAAAAAAAATATTCCTTTTAGAAAACGCATTTCGCATATTTTCGAGTTTGCTTTTCTTCTGATTGTTTTTTGCGTCATCAATCTCTTTCCGTTTTCGATGCTGCACTCGGTCGCGCGAGTCTTTCGCGTCATGTTCTATCCTCTCTTAGGCAGTGCGCGCAAGAGAATACGTTCGCAAGTGAGTACTGTTTTGAAAATCACCGACGAGAAAGAACTGCGCCGTTTTGTGAATGCAAACCTCGACCACACGCTGCGGAGTTTTTTTGAACTCATGCAATCTTGGAAACTCAAGAAACCCCGCTTCTTAAAAAAATACGTCACGTTTGGTGAAGATGTCCACAGCATCGCTGAAGACACATCGCAAGGCGTTGTCTTCGCAGAAGGCCATTTCGGTAATTGGGAAATCCCCATTCCAGCGTACGCATCTCTCGGTTTCAAAATTTTTTTTGCAGCTCAGAAACTCACAAACCCTTATGCCGACTGGGTGGTGCGGAAAATCCGCGAAGGGTATGGAGGCGGCGGCGCGATTTATCTCAAAGAGTCGGAGCGTTACGTGCCCCTCTTGCGCCGCAAGGAACCGATAGGGCTCGTCGCAGACCAAGACGCGGGGAAAGACGGTCTCTTCGTCGACTTCATGGGAAAGAAAGCGTCGACGCACATGGGGCCTGCGGTGTTGGCGTATTTAGGAAAAGCAAAACTCGCGATTGGATTTTGTATTTTTCAAGGCAAGGGTAGATACCATTTTTATGCGCGCACGCTTTACCGGTTCCAAGGAAAATCTGACTTTGCGTCGACCAAAGACGCGGCGCAAGTTCTGACGCAACTTTGGGTTTCAGAACTTGAAAAAGAGGTGCGTAAGTATCCCGAGCAATACTTTTGGGTGCACCGCCGCTGGAAGACACGACCGACAGAAGAAACCCCGGCGGAGAAATAAATGTTACGCTATCTTTTCGACAGACTTTGGAAAAACCCACTCGCACGCATTGGCACGCTTGTGGCAATTAGCGTGATTGTCTTTGCGCTCATCTTCAGCGCAAGGCAGAGTCTATACCTTTTTTTCTCGCGCCTTTTTTCGTCTCCTAACTGGTCGGATGTTCGCGAATACGCGGGTAAGCCCTTTGCATTTGAAGAAAACGCGAAGAGTGCGCAGACCAAGACAAAAGACGCGTGGAGCGCACTTTACAATCTCGCCAGAGAAAAGACGAACGCCGCAAAAATTGATACTCCGCTCTTCCATGGAGAGATTCAAACGAGGCCTTTTGCAAATTTCTTAGATAAGCGAGCGGAAGAAACGATTTTTGTATTTCTGAACGCGATGGCTAAAAATTGCGGCCCTCTTTTCGCTTCCACCCAACGGGCAGACAACGAGACGGCTGCGGGTGAGGTCGCCGACGCGGCCAGTATCGAGGGCCGCTTGCGCAAAGCTGCGCGCGAGACGACGCTTGCGCTTGTGCGCATCCACGCGCAGAATATCCTCCCGGCGCTCGAGAAGAAACCCGATTTTGTCCCCGCGATCGAGCTCTCGCACGAAATTTTTCGCGCGTCGTGTAATATCCGCGAGACGGCGTCTCTTTATGCGCGTGCGCTCGACTACCGAGAATACGCGCTCCAAAAAAATTTGTATGCAAAGGACAACGGCAAGCTCTACACGCGCTTCCCCGAAGAGTTCGACGCGCGCAGCCATGAAGCTCTCCAGCGCGACAAGGCATACCACGACCTCTGGATTCGCTACTTCGAGGCGATAAGGTTTCGTACGCCGTACGCGCCGGGTCAGATCTACCAACTGCGGAACGCGTACGCCAAAATCAAAAACGCCGCGACTCTCCAAGCGCTCGTCCAGGCACTCCTCGCCGAAGCGCGGCACACGAACGCTGAGACGGCAAAAAAATGCCACTACGAACTTTTCGCGCTCGATTATCCCGGCGTGGCGGACGATGCGAACTATGTGTTCGCCCTTGCAGAGACGGCGTATCGGGGCAGAGAATTTGCCCGTGCGCAGAACATTATCAAAAACGCTCTCCAAAAAAATCTCGTGAAAGACAGCGCGCTGAGGCGCGACCTCGAACAGATGGCGTTTGGAATTGAGCTTGAACTCCATGACAGCGAAAATTTTTCTCGATTTTAACGCAACACACCCGCCGATTCCGCATGTCTTGGAAGCGGCGCGCGCATTTTACCTGGAGCATTTTGCGAACTCATCAGGGCTTTCTCTCGAATCGCAGCGCGTCAACAAACGCATCGAAGAGGCGCGCGAAAATATCGCCGCGACATTGGGAGTCGACCCCCGCCAAATTGTCTTTACTTCGTGCGGGACAGAATCGAATAACTTGCTGCTACGCGCGTTCCACCGTTTGGCGGTGAAATCCCACGGAGAATTCCGCGCACTCCTCTCCCCTTTCGAGCACCCCTCCGTTCAAACGCAACTCTTGGCGCTCGACGAGACAACCCTCCACACTCTCCCCGTGACGCGTTCGGGCACCATAGCCGAAGCGGCGTGGAGCGAAAGCCCTAAAAAAATCGACTGCATCGCGGCGATGGCCGTCCACAACGAGACGGGGCTCGCGCTACCTGTCGAAAAACTTTTGGAAAATTTTGGGGGATCTGTCCCCTTCTTGGTCGACTGTGCGCAGTGGCTGCCTAAAATCGCGACGAACGCTCCCCGTTGGCTTTCCCCTAAGTACATAAAGACTCTCACCGACCAAGGGGCTTATGTGACCGCGACGGGGCATAAATTGGGCGCGGGGTTTGGCGCAGGGCTCGTCGTCCTGCCGAGGCGTCATGCGCTCAAGACAGAAAGCCCGCTCCTTGCAGGCGGTAACCAAGAGCATGGCTTGCGCGCAGGCAGCCACAACACGGAGGCGCTGATTGCGCTCGAATTGGCGCTGACCCACAAAGCGCAAACAAACGACTATGCGCTCTGGGAGGAAACGACCAGCCGCTTTGAAGCACTACTCCGGAAAAATTTGCAATCGGTTGCGGGCTTTGAAATTGTCGGCAGCCGAGCAGAGCGCGCTCCCGGGACAAGCCTTCTCCTTTTGCCGAACGTACCCATCGACTTTCTCGTCATGGCGCTCGACAAAGAGGGGATTACCGTCTCGACCGGGACTTCGTGCAAGTCGCGGTCGCGCTCACCTTCTGCGGCTCTTCTGGCGATGGGCTATAGCGAGCGCGATGCATTGAGCGTCGTGAGGCTCTCGTACCCGCAAACGCTCGGCAGCGAAACGGCGGCTACCGTCGCCGCAGCGCTCGCAGCAGCGGTCGATGCACTCAAATGACCGGAGGTTGTCTAATGGGTCACTGAGCGCAGTCGAAGTGACCTATGGCGCCATTTGGCCGAAGCAATAGATAGAGGTCATGCCGCCGCCGTCGCATGTGGCAGAAGTTGAATACTGTGTCCAGTTACTATCGTTCGAGGCAGGGTCGCCAATGGTGGCGGTGTATGAGCTACCATTTGTCCAGTCGTCGCACGTCGCTGCGCCAGCTGACCCCGCCACGGTGCCGTCGGGGTTCGTCCCCGTCCACACTTTCATATTGCTTACAATACCTGTAATTTGATCGCGGTTGAGCGGGGCTTCGAGCGAACCGCTGAAAAGCCGCCCCCGGCTCGACGCAATGGTGTTCCCCACCGTCGTTTTCCAGGACGCGTCTTTTTTGGGCGCTGCGCAGGCGGTGCCCATCTCCCCTTGGATGCGGCAGGTCATGTCCCACGGCAAAGGGGGCGCAGCAAGGCTCATCCACGCGACGTACTTGCCGCTCTTGGGCATCGGCAAGCCGGCATTCGTCGCGGCCACCTGGCATGCACAGTCGGCGCGGAAGATACTCGAGTAACTACTACAAGATACATAGAGCCCCGCGTTGTACGAGTCCATAGCACCATTTGTTGAGCCACTCAGCACAAACGCAACGAGCTTTTCCGGCAGAGTGGACTCGGGGTCGGCGAATTTTTCGTAAAGCCCGTAGTTAGTGCACTGCGTCGAAGTGAGTGCCACGCACACAACAAGGAATGCGTTCACTAAATATCTTTTCATTTTCATAACCCCTCCATGACTTCGTCAAAACATCGTCGTGAGCGTCAAAAGACCGCCTGCGGCTTGCAAAGGCGTGCCGTCGTAGAGCACTTGATAGCGCGCTTCGAGCCCCACAGATAAATAAGAAAAGATGAGGAAATGGATTCCCGACTGCACAATCAACGCGGGATTCTTCACCCGCAGCGTGGTATCGGGAACGTCATCGCAGTTCGACTGGCAATTTTCTTGATACATTCTGAACCGCCCTGCGTA
This sequence comes from Spirochaetota bacterium, assembly GCA_963205035.1. GTDB lineage: Bacteria > Spirochaetota > Leptospiria > Turneriellales > Turneriellaceae > Turneriella. The sequence continues at coordinate 22,161 of CAUJII010000081.1, read as the reverse complement.
ATAGCCTAAGCCCAGCCGGTTAGTCCAGCGCCAGCGCGGGTGAAAATCGATGAAATACCCGAGGGTCAACGCTCCTGTGAAATGACCCATGAGAGCCGTCAACGTGCTTGCATTAGCTCGCGCCTGCCGCGTCATTAAATCGCCGTAAGAAGCCACAACTCCCACATGCCAAGCTCCCACGAGTCTGTAATCTGCGTTCAGATTCGCAATCGGCCGGAGAACCATTTGCGCTTTTTCACTCGCCACCATAGGAATTTGCGCACCCATCCCCGCAGAGACCATCCAATTCGTGTCGGCCCATGTTTTTGCTTTGTCGGTTTTTTCGAGCGTGGTCTTTCCTTTTTTGTCTGCCTCTGCCGCGCTGTCTTTGGCCAACTGCTGCTCTTTGGCCACCTTCGTGATCTCCTCGACAATATCCGTGGCGACTTTATCCGCCGCCTGGAAAATAGTCGCATCGACGGGGTTTTCTATCGCCGCCAACTCTTTGAATTTATCGGTCGACCCCAACGAAATGCGTGTGCGGATCGAGACGGCATTCTTCTCCTCGATGAACGTGAACTCACCGAAAATCAAAATATCGACGTTGGCTTTGCGGCAAATTTCAGAAGCCTCGCGCGGGCCGATAACTCCTTTGTTCGCGTTTTTGATTGTTGCGACAATCGGGTCGACGTTTTCCGTATCGACTTCGTTGAACTCAAATTTTTCGCGCATCGATTGCGTAATCGCCTCTTTAAGAGAGCCCGGCATATAGCCAAAATTCTGTGTTTGTGTCTTGTCGTCGTAGAGCAAAATGGCGACGCGCGCCGCTTCGGGCGAGGGAGCACTTTCTGTCGGGGCTTCCTTCTGTTTTTTTGCAGCGCCGAGAGCTGTGGCGCATACCACAGCAGCGATCATTACGCAGCGCGAAAAATGGAGCATAGAGCATCCGACCAAAATGAGTAGTTGGCGTCAAACGATAATTCTGGACAGCCGATAAATCGGATGTAGTTATTGACCGTGTATATACACGGCGTAAAATCCCCTATGCTTCGTGAGAGCCTACACCCCCATTGGCTCAACGCGGGTGCCGTTTGTCTCAATTTCAATTTACGCCGCACTTCTCGCAGCGTCACGCAATACTACGACGAAGCGCTCAAACCGACGGGCGTTAAGGTGACGCAGTTCACAATTCTCATCGCGATTGCAACGCACACGAATGCCGGGGGTGGATCCATCACAGACATCGCGCGTCTTGCGATGGTCGATAGAACGACCCTCACCCGCAGCGTAAAGATTCTCGAAAACGAAAACTTTATTTCGATCGATAAGGCACAACCCGGCAACAAAAAATGCGTAAAGATAACGCAGGCCGGTTTGCGCAAGTTAAATGAAGTCTATCCCTATTGGTTTCAAGCGCAGCGCGCGCTGGCTCGTAAATTGACGCCGCCGAAAACCCGCGAATTGCGCCACCTGCTCGTCGAAATTAAAAATTCAGCCGAGGCACTCCATGCAATTTGAAGAATACCTCAAACCCACACCCACAATCGACTCTGATAACAAAGATGTTATCGAATATGCGCACGCTGTAACGCAAGGAATTTCAGGCACGCGCGAAAAAGCTGTTGCCCTCTATTATTCCGTGCGCGACAAGATACTCTATGATATGGCAGTCGAGAAATTCGACAGAGAGATTTTCAAAGCAAGTTCCTGCCTCTACGCAAAACGTACTTTCTGTATCCCCAAAGCCGTGTTGCTTGCGGCGACGGCCCGCGTCCACGGCATCCCGTCGCGTCTGGGTTTTGCCGATGTCACAAACCACATCACGACAGAGCGCATCGAACGAGCGATGCGAGGCAATTATTTTGCATTCCACGGTTACACCGAACTTTTCATCGAAGGCAAGTGGGTCAAAGCAACACCAGCTTTTAACGAGAGGCTTTGCCGTTTTTTTAAGATAAAGCCGCTTGATTTCGACGGGGTGCACGATTCGATATTCCACGAATTTACAACCGATGGAAAACAACACATGGAATATCTCGTCGAACACGGAACGTTCGCCGACGTTCCGTTTGATTTCATGATTGAAACATTCCGCAAACACTACCCGTGGTGGTTTGAACCGGGCGGTCCGCTCGCTTCGTGGTATTAATACGCGTCACACAGCCTAAAATCAGAGGCTAAGTTCTATTTGCACTCATTCCAATTCTTTCCGAAATTCCCGGAAACTTTGAGCGGAACTCGAAGCGAGACAATCTTCTCCATCGAGGTGCGCGCCATCGATTCGAGCGCACTCTCTTCACCGGGAGCGACATCGAAAAGAAGCTCGTCGTGGATTTGCAAGACCATAGCGGATTTCATCTTTGCTTTGCGCATTTTCTCGTCGATTTCAATCATCGCCTTCTTAATAAGATCCGCCGCCGTCGATTGAATAGGAGTATTGATCGCCAACCGCTCCGCCGCCTCGCGCACAAACCGCGTGCGGTTCTGAATGTCGGTGAGCGCTCGGCGGCGACCGAACAGATTTTCTGCATACCCCGTTTCGCGCGCTTTTGTAATTGCCTCTTGCATATAAGTTTTTATTCCGGGAAAAGCCGAGAAATAATTCGCCATGAGTTCTTTCGCGTCGGAGCGCGAAATCGCGAGGTTGCGCGCAAGGCCAAATTCCGTAACGCCATAAACAATCGAGAAGTTGAGCACTTTCGCTTGAGAGCGCATATCAGCAAACCTGGGGGAGCTTTTCATTTTTTGAAGCTTCGCTTGATCGACTGTGAAAACAATCCCACGCTCGTTGCCTGAAAAATCGTTTTTGGCTTCGTCAAAGCGCGAGGCAAAAAGCATGAACGCTGCGCGGTCATGGATGTCTTCGTCTTTCTCGTATGCTTCGACGAGATGCTTATCGAGAGAATAGTGCGCCAAGATACGCAGCTCAATCTGCGAATAGTCGAGGCTCAGGAGCGAATTGCCTTTGGATGCGATAAACGCCATGCGCAGCGCCGAGCCTTCTTCACCCTTGATGGGTATGTTTTGCAAATTAGGTTCGAGACTCGAAAGCCGCCCCGTCGCAGCCGTCACTTGCGAGAGCGAAGTATGAACGCGCCCCGAGGTGCGTGAAACGTGCTGAGGCAGAGCTTCGACATACGTCCCGACGAGCTTGGTGTAAAAACGGTAATCCAGAATGTGTTCGATAATTTTATGCTCACCGATTAACTCTTCCAAAACACTTTGATCGGTCGAGAGTGCGCCTTTTTCTGTCTTTCGCGTCGACTCGATTTTCAATTTCTGGAATAAAATACCTTGGAGCTGTTTGGGAGAAGCGATATTAAACTCTTCTCCCGCCAGTTCATAAATTTTTTCTTGAGCGGTGCGTATCGTGAGCTTATATCTTTTCTCAAGCTGCGCCAAGTAAGGCACGTCGATACACACCCCCGTATATTCCATCGACGCCAAGACCTTCGCAAGCGGAACGTCGATGGGGCGATAGAGCGTCTCAAGCATGGACTTCTCAACTTTGGGTAAGAGAGCATGGAAGAGCGCAAGCGTCACCTCGGCATCTTCGCACGCATAAAAACCGAGCTTGTCCAAGGGTATCTGCCCAATCGGCCGACGCGCCTTGCCTTTGCCGACCAGGTCGTCGAAGTGCATCGTTTTATATTGCAGGTGATCTTCTGCCATCGCATCCATGTTGTGGCGGCGCACGTTAGGGTTCAGAAGAAACGACAAGAGCATCGTGTCGTCTTGGTAGCCCTCGACTTCAACGCCCGCTTTCTTAAAAACCTGGATATCGAACTTGATATTCTGTCCGATTTTTGCGGGAGTTTTCTTTTCGAGAAACGTTTTAATGAGAGGCAGTATTTTCTTATCGCTCGCACAGTCTGCGTAATCGGCGTTCAAGAGCGAGTCGGTGTCGTCGCCGGGCAGAGGAATGTACGCGCTAAAAATCTTTTCGCCCTCCATCCAACCCAATGAAATGCCAAAAATTTGGGAATCGTGGATTTGTAGCCCCGTCGTTTCTGTGTCGATGCAGAGCGTTTCAAGCCCTGAGAGTTTTTTGAGAAGCGCCGAAAGCTCAGCTTCAGTCTTCACTACCTGCATACTCTCGCAAAAAGAGACTCGACGCGAAGGTAAATCCATGGCCGCTATTTCACTCGGTTGTGAAGGCGGCTTTCCAAAATGCGCAGTCAGTGCTTTTTCCCATTCTGTCGCGACACTCTTGAGCTTCAAATCTTGAAAAATGCGGCCGCCATCGGGCAGAGGAGAAAACTCCATCGCCACATCGTCTTTTTCAACCTCGATGTCTTTGCGCAGAGTCACGAGCTTTTGCGAGAGATACGCCATCTCGCGCCCCTCTTCGAGTTTCTTTTTTAATCCCTCGGGCTTTATCTTTTCGAGATGCTTAAAAATTCCGTCGAGGCTCTTGTGTTCTTGAATGAGTTTTGCGGCAGTTTTTTCTCCCACACCTTTGACACCCGGTATGTTATCGGATGTATCTCCCACAAGAGCCATGAAGTCGGGCACTTCGGTGCGACTAATACCCAACTTATTTTTCACCCACGCGGCATCGATTTCTTCCATCGCCGTCACGCCGGTTTTGGAGCGCAATAGAACGACGTTCTTGTAAAGCATGTTGTAGAGATCTTTGTCTCCCGAGACTATTTCGATTTTGTCGAAATCATTCTGGTGCTTTTCGACGATTGAAGCAATGGCGTCGTCGGCTTCGGCGCCATGCGCAATGAGTGGGGGAATTCCCACAGCGGAAGCGATGCGCTGGATGTCGTCGATTTGACGCCTGAGTTCGTCGGGCATGGGCGGCCTGTTCGCCTTATAGTCTTTGTAAAGTTCATAGCGCGGATTCGCTTCGCGTCCGGGGTCGAAACACAGGACCAAATGCGTGGGGTTGCGCTCTTGGATGAGTTTTGCAAGCATACGAAAAAAACCAAACACCGTTTCTGTCGGTCTGCCTTCTTCGTCGCTTAAGTTCTGGCCGGCGAATGCAAAATGTGCGCGGTATGCCATCGCATGCCCGTCGACGAGCACCAAGTTTTTTTTTGCTTTTCCTTTGCTCTGCGCTGCCATGCACGATTTTTTGGGGCGACGCCCTACCGGCAAGTGAATAAAGAAACGCGCCCGTCAAATCCCAAGAACAAGCAACCCTTCGCGCGATGCAGCCTCTGCAAGACGATCGTCATAAGTCAAAAACTGGAGTTCACCGGGATTAGTACCACCGGCGACGAGAGCTGCTGCCAACTGCATCGAATCGGCAGTGCGTAGAGGATGTGTGCGCAAGAGGCGCGCCGACAGCTTGAGAAGTTTTTCGGAAAACAAGATTTGGTCCCAAGCGGCGTGGAGCCTCTTTAGCCGCTCTTCGCCTGCACGAAAATGCCCGAAGTGGATGTCTTGGCTTCTGAGCCGGCGGCTGAGTGCCGAAGTCGCTTCGAGGTATGTGACGCACCACACGAGCATATTCGTGTCGGCTTTGAGATGTGCATGCGCTTCTTTGGTTTTGGGCTCGTTGACCAAGAGTGGAACGATCGCGGAGGTATCCCAAAAAATCATTTACCAACCTTCGCTCCGCTCGCGAAGGACGGCCTGGCGCACAGACGCCTCTTTGTCTTCGGGAAGCGGCAGGTCGAAAAAATCGGCAGAGAGTTTTTTTTTGCGAGGCAAAAGATCGCCCGCCTTGACGAGCCGCCCCGCCATGAGCTTATACATTTCGTCGCTCCAGAGGTCAATCGCCTCAAGCCGCGCAATCGGTATGTCGCGATCGAGCACAATCACAGTTTCCCCCTGCCGCACTTGCTTCAAAAGCGAACTTAGATTTGAACGCGATGTCGCTATGTTTTCTGCCACCATGTGTACATAATGTCCATTAATCACTCCGTGGCAAGTTTTTTTCCATTCCCTACAGGGTTGTCACCCCTTCTCGTTTAACGAACGTGTCACAAATGGCGTTTTTTGCCCGTTTAAGAAACCGGTGTATTTACCCCACTCTGCTCTTCGCCTTTAACTGTGGGATGAACATCCCTTACGACGAAGAGCTGTCGCTCAAGCGCCCGACAGGGCTCCAAGTGACGGCGGTTGCGGGACAGAAAATGCGTATCGAGTATAGCGTACAAAACCAAGAGAAGACTTTCGACGGTTACAACCTACTCATCTCTCGCATCAGTATCAGCGACGGCGAGGCTTATTCCATGGAACCCTTAACGATAAACGGGAGCACTCCCACTTTTTTGCACACCAATGCCGAGTTCGACATCAATCAAACGCAGAGTGTAACGATTTCCCGTTTTACAAATGTCATGCCGTTTGAAATAGGCACGACGTATTTTTTTAGATTACAAGCGCACTCACGCAAAGGGGTGCGCTCCGAAGCCTCGAACGAAGTCTCAGCTACAACGCTGCCTTAGATTAGCCGCCCGCCATCCGTGCCATGCGCTCTGCCGGGCCCACGATGTCTGTGACGCGCACGCCGAAGTTTTCGTCGATAACGACAACCTCGCCACGCGCAATCAGCTTGCCGTTGACGAGTAAGTCCACCGGTTCACCGGCGAGTTTGTCGAGCTCGATAATCGAACCTTCGCCGAGAGAGAGAATTTCTTTGACGTATTTCTTCGTGCGCCCGAGCTCAACCGTGAGGGCCATCTGCACATCGAGCAAGAGTTCGAGGTTAGGGGGGAGCTGCGACGAGGAACCCGATTGCTGCAAGCTCGGGAAGTTAATCGGATTAACCGAGACTCCGCTCGCACCACCCATGCCGCCACCGGCAGCCGGTGCGCCGAAATCCATATCGAAAGAAGCCGCTTGGGGTGCGCTCTGTGTTCGGTTGGCACGCGCCCACTTTGTGGCAGACGCGGCATCGACATAGTGCATAATGCGCGCACTCGGAATGCCTTCGACTGTCATGTTATACGCGACCTTGACAACGCCGCCGACAAATTGCGGTGCATCCGCCGGCGAGTTATAGACTTTCATCTCAGGCATCGAAGGGCTTAACGAATCGTTAAACTTCGCGCCTAAGCCGTTCGCCATCGAAGAGATGATACTTTGTGAAAGCTCGGACAGAGTCGAAAGGTGAGCATCGTTGATGTCGCCGCCGTCATCGTTTGCGCCCATCATCGTCTGTGCAATACGCCGCGCTAAGTCTTTCGGGAAAACGAGTGCTGTTTGCGTCGACCCCATGCGGATTTCTGCAACCACACCGCCCTGTGGCAATTCTTGCGCAAGCTGCGCTGTCGGGATTTCTTCGACTTGCGCATTGGTTATCTGCACATTCTTGCCGACCATCGCTCCGGCTTGAGTGCCGGCAACCTGCATCGCATCGCTAAACGCGTCGCTTAAAATTTCTTTGTCGGTCGGTGAAAGCCCACCGGTATCTGTCATGGCTGAGCCGCCCTTTGCGGCAGGCGTCGACATCTCGTCGGTGCCCATCAAGAGCGCATCAATTTCTTCTTGTGATAAAGACCCGTCACCCATAGTTTTCTCCTTAGCTTACCACCAACTGTTCAAACATCACTTCAGAAATTTTGCCGTCTCGCAAGATCATGTTGATTTGATTTTTTATCTCTTCACCCAAATTGAGTTTTTGCAACGGAGTGAAAAGCTCATCGCGCCTTTTGCCGCCCAAGATAATGTTGATGATATGGATCATCTGCGGCATGCGTTGCGCTAATTCTGCGTCGAGCATCTTATTGAGTTCGCCTTCATATCCGAGCGTAATGACTGCCTGTGCGTAGTGCGCTTCGTCGGTATCGGCGGTGTTCACGCGAAACTCGTGTTTGATTTTGAAAATTGCGGGAGGCGCCGAAGGGGGAGCAATCGTAATGCTCTCTGTCTCTTGAAAGTCGGCGTTTTTGTAATACTTCGCGACCATGACAGAAATCACGAACATGAGAGCCAAAGCGATGAGACCTGCGACAACCCAAATCAGAATCGTAACAATGCGTGAACGCCCACTGGGGGGCGGGGCTTGAACCTCGCCTTCTTCTTGGTCTAAATCTTCTGCATCTGCCATAGTGTTTTCCTTATTCTATGCGTGTCTTCTCGGCAAAAATCTGGCGATTGAAAGCCACAATTTTTTCCAGAAGCTCATCGGGTTTCTCGCGCACAATATACTTTGTGCCATCGGTAAGTTTAATCACCGTGTCGGGCGTAGACTCAAAAATCTCAATAAGGTTTGGGTTCAAAAAGAACACTTTTCCATTGAGGCGGCTGAGCTGTACCATACCCTTATACATTATGTCGGATTTTAATAAAAATCCTTAAAGTGATATTTTTATCGAAACTTAGTCCAAATTTATATATATTCTTAGTACTATGGCAAAAGTAACATTCAAGGGTAATCCCTTCACAACCAGCGGAACTCTACCGGCTGTCGGCTCTCAACTTGGCGACTTTCGGCTCACGAAGCAAGATTTATCGGATCTCAAGCTACAAGACCTCAAGGGGAAGAAAGTGATTTTTAATATCTTTCCAAGCCTCGACACACCGACTTGCGCGACTTCGGTGCGCAAGTTCAACGAAAAGGCGGCGGCCTTACAAAACACGGTAGTCGTTTGCGTTTCGTCGGACCTCCCATTTGCGCAAGGGCGATTCTGCGGAGCGGAAGGAATCAAGAACGTAGTAACTGCGTCGGATTTACGCGACCGCGACTTTAGCAAACGCTGGGGCTTGGTTTTTACCGACGGACCGCTCGAAGGCCTCATGTCCCGCTCGATTGTCGTAGCCGACGCGGCGGGCAAGGTTCTTTATACCGAGCAAGTCGCTGAGACGGCGAACGAACCCGACTACGAAAAGGCGTTAGCAGCCGCTAAGTAATTTAACACGGGAGGCTGTAGGTATTTTACTTCGACAGCCTCAACTTTTCACACCGCTCTTTGAGCGATTTATTCATCGAACTATAAAGCGATGTCAACCGCGCCTGCAAAAGCGGCGCGAGAGCGGGCACAATAAGTCCGGTGAAGTTTTCGCCGTGGATGAGTCGCGATTTTCCTTCGCCCATGGCTTGCACCATAAAGTAGTGCTCCCCCGTAATAACGGCATCGAGAACCGGCACAGTAGGCCCGCGCCAGCGCAACTCTTTATTCTGTTCGCTTGCAATTAATATTTCGCAGGCCATAATCGGCAATTCGATTTTTGGAAAAACACAGATTTTGAAACTAATCTGCTCGCCGATGATGGGCGAACCTTCAATTTTTGTGATGACGGGATTCCACTGCGGGTACGACGCGAAATCGGTTAAGACCTTCCACACATCGCTTGCCGGCGCGTCGATTGCCAGCTCGGTATTGATTTGCATTCAAAACCCTACACGAGGATCGCTTTATTGCGCACAGCATTTAACTCGCACGTGGGATTTACCCCGTGACCATTTAGGAGCCTGTGCGGGAACTCATTGGTACAATTTGGGGATCCGCCTACACTCGGACGAGTTCTTCTTTCGGGATATTCTCGACTTCTGTTTCGCTTAAGTGCTTAACCAAGAGCACACGGTTGCCGGTTTCATTGTAGCGCACCAAGTCGAAAATATTTTTTGTCATTGTGATTCCTCGTCCATGCGATAAGAAATTCTCGTTGGCTGAGTCGGAATCGTCGCTTAAGAGTACCGCGTGATCGAACCCCGCTCCTTCGTCGGTAATTTGATACGCCACCTTGTTTTGATCGAAGAGATATTCGACAAGCACCTTGCGGTCTTTATAGCGCGGGTCTTGCTGGCGCATGCGCAAGAATTCCAAGAAATCGCCGTCTTGTTGTGCGTCGGTTTTTTCTTCGTACGTGACCGCTAAGTTCCCGTGCTCGATGGCGTTGACGAGTATCTCGCGCAAGCTAATGCGCAGCGCCTGAACTTCGGTTGTCGAAAATACTTTGACGAGGTTGCGCGTGAGCTTATGGCTCAAGATCTCCGCATGGGCAATCGAGTTGCCGATGGTATAGCGGCCTTTCTCGCGCTGCAAAAAATGCAAGATCAGGTCTTGCTGCACCGAAGTCGCTTTACCGAGTATTTCCACCTCGCCTTCTGTTTCGGTGTATTCGAGAGTAAACGAAAGCTCCACCGCTTCGTGTTGGTACTTATGCCGCAGCGCCATACGGAACGAGTGCGTCTTTTGCTCTTGGATAACGTCGCGCAAATACCCGCGAAAGAGCGCCGCTTCGATGCTCGTTTCTCTTTCCCCCTCTACAAAGACATAGTCCTCGAAGGGTTTTTGCAAAGCCTCGTCGGGGTTGAACGCCAGATGCGTGCGGAGCGCCTTATTGATTGTCTTGATTCGTCCGTCGGCGTCTAAGGAAAAAATAATGTCACCCGAGCCTTCGACCAGGTTTCTATATTTTTTCTCCGCCTGCTTGTGGCGAGGAATGATGTTGTTGAGTAAATCCTCCAACTGGCGTTTTTCTTGCAGCATTTGCGTGTCGGAAATCAGAGTCTGCCGCCAGTAATAATAAGAAACCAAGACTAACATCAAGATGACCGTGAGAAAGGGAACGATTCTAAAAATTTGAGCGAGGTCTGCGGGCAGAGCAAAGAGAGGCTTCACATAAAGATACGAGAGCAGCGAGAGAACAATCCCGGCAATAATGACGGCCTCTTGAAGCACAATGCGTGAAACGTAATTGTGGCCATAGATAAAAAAAGGAATGGGAATGAGCACAAAGAAAATAATGTGCACCATGAGTTCCGCTCCCAAGAAAACGCAGAACATCCCAATGTACACAACGAGCGGAACAACTGCAAGAAAACTCCAATCCATATCTTGCGTTTTGTTTTTGAAGTAGTACGCACCAATGGCGAAGCAATTCATCGCGAGGCTGGGGATTGTGTACGCAAAGGCGTAGCCAAAATAAGTGGCGCTATCTCGGCTCAAGAGGATGCCATAGAGCAAGAGTTCCATAGCACCGATGCCCAGGTTCACGAGAACGACAATCGCCAAGAGTTGGTTGCCGATGCGGTGGCGGCGGCGTTGCGGCGCGGTCTTCAGCTTCTCGACCCCATAATCGGAAATTTTGTTCCAAACGCTCATTCGTCGCTAATCCTCTTCAAGATAGGGTGGATTTCTCAACTGACCCACACTCTGTTTGAGAAAAAATCTTTATGCACTGCGTCAACAGTTATTTTCGATATAAAGACCGAAAATTCGACTGTCCTCCTTTCGTGAAATAGTTACTCGGAGGATACTTGCGGATACGGAGGACACAGATGGGGGCGTCAAGAGCGGCACGGTCAGACGGCGACGAGCAGACTCACAAATCTGTCACGCACCGCGCATTGTACGTGCTCGACTTGGACGTGTTGTTCACAATGCCATCAGCAAAATAAACATACAGCATAATGGGATAATTATTCGGGTTGCTGGTAGATGAAAAATAATTGGCCCCCGAAACCGTTGTTGGAAAATATGTGAGAGAAATTGCAGGGTTGTAGGCGGTCGTATCGACGACGCTATAAAGTTCATTGATGCTGGGTAGTCGCCAGTCGTTCCGGCCCGCCCACGTGAGCCCATTGCAATAGGAAAGCGCTGCCTGCCATGTGCTTGTCGTCGCTGCCCCCGTGCAAGAGGCCGAGAACGTCTCGCCCATATTGCATTTTTGCCAAAGCAGACCATTGACTTGGTCGGTCACGGTGCCATCGCCATTATCGACGAATGCCGGGGTGTAAGTGATGGGATCACCTGAAACGCAGCGGATTCCATAAGACGTCGAGGTTGTTGTGTTGCTAATTTTTCCCGTCATAAACTCCATATACCAACCGTTTGACCCGTTGGGTGCGTAGACCGTGCTGCTCCACAACGACGCGCTTGTCGAACCGGGAAAAGAGGCCACATCCATCGCAACCGCACCGCCCGAATAATTGCCCAAGGTTTGCAGTTCGTGGATCGACGGTAGCCGCCAATTCGTGAGCCCGGCATAGCCCGCACCCAAATTCTCGCCGTTTAAGGCCGTGCATTGCGACGGTGCTGTCGAAAAATTTGCTATGTTGGCCATGCCTGTACAAGCGGCACCAGATAAACCCTCTGCGCAGGTCTTCCACACAAGACCCGTGACATGGTCTGTCGTCGTATAGTCGCTCAAGAAGGACGCGTGCCGAACCGGTGCTCCCATCGACCGTGCTCGTGGGCGTGCGGCGTAATCTGCATCTTGCCTCGGCCACGACACATCGCCGCAGGGCTGCGCGGCCGAAGCATTGGAGCAACTCGTTTGCCCGGTGTCGGCAAAAGGAAACGTCGTGACCGCCGTTACCGTATACGTACGCGTTTCGCCTTTTGCACCTGTTAACGTATAGGTAACGGCACTTGAAAAATCGTTCGCCGTAACGCCACTCGCTTGGGGAACCCCGCCCACGGTCACCGACTGCACATTCGCCGTCGTAAACTCGGCAACGAGGCTCGTGCGCGCCGACCAAGTCACTTCTGCGTTTATCCCCGTCCCTGCGATTGAAGCGGGTCGACTCAAAATAGAATAGCTCACAAAACGCGGCGTTGAATCGCCACGCTTTTTTTGATCCCAAAAATCGCCGTAGTGCTTGCACGCAGAAAGAAGAAAGAGCGCCGCGAGAGCAGTGACACACGCCGCCCTCTTCAAACGAATACGGAGTCTTTTATTCCTCTTTGCTTTCTGCATATATACCTCTACCCCGCTCCGTATGCCGTCAACAATTTATGTGGGATTGAGACTATCTAAGCCGCGAATAAATATAATAGAACGCCGCGACGCCTATCGCGGCATTCGCCATGTACGCCGCAACGATGGGCGAAACTACGGCGAGGCTTACGGCAAGCGTGTCGCTCGACATGAAAAACGCAAAGTAAATAAAAATAAAAATGACGGAAACGCCGAGCCCCATACCTTTGCCGCTGCGTCGATTAACGATCGCCAGGGGAAATCCCAAAAAGACGAAGAGCACCATCGAAATCGAAAGCGCAATCCGTTTATGGATTTCCAAAGACGCCTTGCGCGAAAGCATTACTGCGTTGGGGTAGCTCTTGATTTTTTCAAAAGCCCCGATGAGCTGAGGCAAAGTCAGCGAAGCCATGTCGTCGATGGGCTTCATTGCCTTGATCGTCTCCGGCTCCTGAATATTCAAATCGAAGATGCCGCTCGAAAAATCGATCCGTTGAAAAATTCCATCCTGCGCAGTTGTGAAAAGAAATCCTTTCGTCAAACGCAACGCCTTCACCCAATGGCCGTCGACCGTCTGCTTCAAGACTTTGCGTCCTTCTTGCGCGATAATGAGTTCGGTAAGCCCGGTTGCGCCCGGTGCTGCGCCAATTTTGCGGACTTGAATGTTTTGAAGTATTTCTCCCGAGCCGGCTGTGCTCTTTACCAATCGCTCGATATAGATTTTCCGCACATAGCCTTTTGTCTTGTCGAGAGTCACAAATTGCCCGGGGCGAATTGTCGAGACCGGGTCGGATGTCAAAATAAACTTGCGCACGTTTTCCATGTTGTCGGTAAACTGCGGAACGACAAAATTGGAGAACCAGACTTGGAAGAGACAAACGACAATCGACACGAAGACAAACGGCCGCATGATACGCGGATACGTAATGCCTCCGGCGCGCATTGCGATGATTTCAGAATCTGCGTTCAGAGCTCCGACCGTCAAGATTGTCGAGAGCAAAAACGCCATCGGTATTGTGAGGGTCAACGTCCAACCGAGCGCATACCAGCAGAGTTCTAAGATAACCATCGTATCGAGATTTTTTTCGACGGCGAGCTTTATCGTCTCTTTTAAGAAAAAGATCACGATGATGAACGTGAAAAAAACACTCGCGACAGCAAGCGACGGCAAGAAATGCTTGAGAAGATACAAATCGAGAGTAAAGACTCTGAATTTTTTCACAATCGCTTAATACGCCCGCGTCGCCGCAAGGTACAACCCCCTGAGCGTCAAATTCTTATCGACCGAATCGAAAAATTCGGGTGCGAAGTCGAGAGACTCGGCAATTCCACCGGTCGCAACGACCTTGTGGCCTTGCCCTTTTTGAGGCAAGCTGTTTTTGATCTCAGCGAGGATTTCTCGCACGACGCCGCGCCAACCGATATACGCACCAATTTCAATCGACTCCCCCGTTGTTTTTCCCCACGCATGCGTCGTGCGCTTGAAAGCCATTTTCGGAAGTTTCGCCGTCGCGTTGAAAAGAGATTCGAGAGACGAGGTAATGCCCGGCGCGATAACACCGCCTTGAAAAACTTTTTCTGTCATAACGGAAAAAGTAATCGCCGTCCCGAAATCGACGACGACGACATTGGGCCCGTAATAGAAAACGGCCGCGACTGCGTCGGCGAGTCTATCGGCACCCAGACTCTGCGAAGCCGCGTAATCGAACGTAAAATTGAGCGGCGATGAAGCCCCCAACCAAAAGGGATTTTCGATGCGTGCAATCTCAAACGCTTCTTTTAGTGCTGCGTTCGCTGCAGGAACGACCGAAGAAACCGCCGCGTTTTTGAAAGCAAGTTCTTTGCCACTCCCGCTCAGCCACATCTTCAAGAGAAGATACCACTCGTCGGCGGTACGCTGCGGTTCAGTCGTCAGCCGCAGCGTTTGAACAAGTTCGTGTTCGTGCCAAAGCCCTGCGACAGAGTGCGAGTTGCCGATGTCGAAGGTTAAGAGCACAGCTTAACGGCGCTGCGGCGCCTCGGCAATCTTCACAGAAACCGTCATCTCTTTGCCTTGTCTGAAGAGTTTGATTTCAATCGAAGCGCCAGGCCCTTTTTGAAGCACTGCGGCTTTGAGTACAGAAAACTTCTCCGCAGCTTTCCCGTCGATCGTCGTAATAAAATCATTCGCGACGATTCCCGCTTTGTAAGCGGGAGAACCGATAACGACTTGCGCGACGATAAGCCCTGATTTTCCCTCGACTCCCAAGAGCTTTAGCTTTTCGTCGGTAACTTCGGGATCGACAGACACGCCGATATAACCTTGCGTTATCTTCTGGCCTTTTTTAAGCTTTTCGACAATGTGTTTCGCGTGGTTAATGGGGATTGCAAACCCGATTCCGACGCTGCCACCCGATTGCGAATAAATCATCTGGTTGATGCCGATGACTTCGCCACGGATATTGATGAGAGGGCCTCCCGAATTGCCGGGATTGATCGACGCGTCGGTCTGGATGCGGCTTACGCCGTCGGCAGAATTCACGTCTTGCCCTTTCGAGGAGATGATGCCCGTCGTCAAAGTCGACTGCAAACCAAACGGATTCCCAATCGCAAGTGCAAAGTCTCCGACTTCGATTTTATCCGAGTCGCCAAGGAAGACAGTTTTCAAATTTTTTGCTCCCTCAATCTTAATAAGCGCTATGTCGGAATTTGCATCGGAGCCTACAGCTTTCGCCGTGTACTCTTTGCCGTTCGTGAGCCGCACGGTAATTTTATCGACCTTCTGCACGACGTGGAAATTTGTGACTGCAAACCCGTCGGATGAAATAATGAACCCCGAACCTAAACCGGCACGCTTCTGCTTTTCTTGCCCCTCGGGAACTTGAAAAAATCGGCGGAACATTGGATCGTTGAAAAAGGGATGGTTGACCTCAACCGTCTGCTCTGTTTCGATGCGGATCACCGCAGGATTGACTTGCTTGTAAATTTCGCGAATCGCTTCTTGATATTTCGTGGCGAACTGTATCGCTTCTGACTTGAGGAGCGGATTATCGGTTGCCGCTTCGGCTGTAGAGCTGCGGCTGCAGGTGCCTGCAAAAGGCGAGAACGCGACCCCCATCAAAAAAATAAACACCGTCAAATTGACAATGCCCAGTTTCGAGAACCGGTATTTTCTCTTGTTACGCATTGGTTTCATTTTGTTTGCCTCTTATCAATAAATTTTATGAACAGCGAGTACCCCGTTCTGGTATAAAACTCCGATTGCCAAAGCAAAGAAAGTTAAAACAATAAAAGATAGCAGAAACGCGAAGCGCACCGAAATCGGTTTGAGAAGAGATGTGAGTGCCGTCGGCTTTTCGACTTCTTCGTCGCTCAAGAAGAGAGGCTTCAACACACGAATGTATGCGTAGACAGAAATTGCGCTCGAAAGTCCGGCGGCGGCGGCAAGGCCGAGGGAACTCGAAAAAGCCATGTTCTTAAAGAGAAAGAATTTTCCAAAAAAACCCGCCAGGGGCGGCATGCCCATGAAAGAGAGTACAGCCAAAGCGAGCATCCAGTGGAGCGCCCTACCCTCGCCTTTTAACGGCCGCAGGTTGTCCAGAGTCAGAGATTCAAAAGAACCGTTGCGCAATTCCAAGAAACCGACAGCCATGAATGCAACCAAGCTCGCGACACTGTAACCAACTGCGTAGATATAGAGCGCAGCGCCTGCGTCTTGTTTGACTGACGGCGCCACGCCCACTTCGACCGAATTCGTGAGCCCCAAAAGAGCCAGCATAAAACCCGCGTGGCCAATCGATGAATACGCCAAAATGCGTTTCAGATTATTTGTGCCAAGAGAAGCAAATGCGCCGTAGAGCATCGAAGCAATCGCCGCCGCAGCAAGTATCGGCGCAAGATACAGTCTAAATCCGTCGTTAATGCCCATCGCCACTTTGAAGAAAATAAGAATCGACGCAGCTTTTGAAAAAGACGCCAAGAACGCCGTGAAAGACGAAGTCGCTCCCTCAAAGACATCGGCTAAGTATGCGTGGATGGGAACGGCACCGAGCTTAAAGAAAAAGCCCACGAAGAGAAACGAATAGCCAACGACCATAGCGCGGGTCCGCGTAAAATGAGGAGAGATTTCTCTAAGCTCTCTGAGTTTCATTGTGCCGGTCGCGCCGTAAAGAATTGCAATCCCCAAAAGAAAGAACGCCATGGTGAATGCAGAGAACAATAGGTATTTGATCGCCGCTTCGTTTGAGGCTTGCGAATTACGGTGCATGCCGATCAAAGCCAAGATCGGAATCGAACCCAATTCGAGGGCCACGAAAAGCGTCATCAAATCTTCAGCGCACAGCGCATAAGAATAACCCGCTGCGCTCATGAGAATTAAAAAATAATTTTCAACAAAATGCAGACGCAGATTTTCAAGCAGAGGGCGCATGAGGAAAATCGCCCCCAATGCCAAAGACAAGATCAAGACGATCGACGATCCGCTAAAAACTGAATAACGGAACGTACCGCCGAAAGCGCTGATACTGTCGCCGCCTGTAAAAGCGCGCGGCAAGAGAGTAACTATTCCCTTGGCGTCGGATAAACCAAAAATCACGACAACGAGAGCGAGAATGAGAGTCAAAATTGTGATTTGGTTCGCAATACCCACCCGGCCGTTTTTTGGAAACGTGAGTTGCGCAACCAAAACTAAGAGCCCGCCGACAACCAAGATGAGCTGCGGTGCCATAGCAAAGAAATCTTTTAGGGTGACCGCCATTATCTTACCCCCCCAGGCCCCGGCGCAGTCAAAGCACGCGCAGTACTACGCGCATGGGTTGCGAGCGAACCCGGAAAAACACCGAACCACAAAATCGCACCCAAAAGCAGAACGATGCAAACTCTCTCAATAAGATTGGGTCTCCATGAAAGATCCTTTTCACGAGCGCGCATTTTGTGAAAGAGGCGCAGCATGTAAGCGAGACTTATGACGACGGTGAAAACCGCAAAAGCGACAAGAAGCCACGACTTGAATGAAAGACCGAAGAGCATGAGGAACTCGCCGACAAAACCCACTGTGCCCGGTATGGCAATGCCCGAAAAAATCGCGACGCCGAATGCAAACCAATAGAAAAAAGAACTCGGCGGAGCTATCGCGTCGAGACTGTCTGTTTTCGCGCGCGCTAAATGCATCGAGACAACGACAAAGAGGAGCGCGTTTGTCAGGCTATGCGCGACGTTCTGAATAATCGAACCCATAACTGCGTATTCGTTGCGCGTCAGCAGTGCCGCGAGCAAGAGTCCCATGTGCGAAAGCGAAGAGTATGCGATGACGTATCGAAAAGACTTTTGTCTGTATGCTGCAAATGCGCCGTAAAACATCGAGAAGATACCGAGCCAAATGAAGACATTCCCCCACTCTGCAAGCACACCGGGGAAACTCGGAGTGATAAAGCGTAAAATGCCATAGGACCCCAATTTCAAAATCAGCCCCGAAAGAAGGAGAGTTCCCACAGGCGCTTGCGAGTGCGTGAGCGGCAACCAAGCATGGAAAGGGAGCACCGGCATCTTCACCAAAAACGCCACAATGAGAAAGAGAAAAATCAGCCGCTGCTTGTCGGCGTGTATCATGGCGATGTCGCTCACAAAATTTGGACGGAAGTCGAAGTCAACGCCGATGCGTGGCGTATAGTACACAATCGCGGCGAACGCAACGAGCATAAAAACCGATGAAACGAAAGTATAAAGAAAAAATTTGAGAGATGCGAGCTTGCGGCCTTCGAGACCATATTTCCAAATCAGAAAACAGAGCGGTACGAGGAATAACTCCCACGCTACGTAGAAGACAATGAGGTTGTATGCGGTAAAAACGGCGAGCACCGTCGCCTCGAGAATGAGGAGCATGCCCCAGAAAGTGCGGTCGCTCTGCCGCTCGACTTTACCATGGCGCAAGACGCTGAGTGAAAACAACGCGGCGATGAAAAAGAGAAATGTAGTAACTATTACAAGGGGAAGCGAAAGCCCATCGACGGCAAAGCTCAAATTGACGCCGCTCGAACCGAACGCATACCAGACTTCCTTGAGCTGCGCATTGCCGTAGTTGGCGGCAAAGCGTGCGTTCAAGACGAGCGATGCTATCAAAGAAACGAATGTCGTCGCTATCGCAATCGATGCGTTGCGGTACTTAAACTTTGCAGTTGCACTTTCTTCCTTAATAAAGAGAAGAGCAAAACCAATCCCCAACGGTAAAAGAATCGAAAGCGCTATCATTTACAAAATCCCCATGGCGAGCGTCAAAAGCGCCAAAATACCGCCCAGTGCATAGAGCGCATAGAGAGCGAAGCTGCCGTTTTGAAGCCTTGCGAAAAACTGCGCCAGCTCTTGCGTTAAAGCTCCCACCCCTTCAGATATTTTGGGAGTCACTTCGGTTTCTAAACGCGCTACCTTGTCGCCGATTTTTTTGTAAGGACGTACGAAACAAAAATCATAAATTTCATCGACATAGAGTTTGAAGAGGCTGCCACGCAAAAATCCATTGTGGTGCGCCCCTTCGGCGACTGGCCGTTTCTTAAGAAAACCATACCAAACGAGAGCGGAAACGGCGCCGAGTAATGCCGCTCCTGTACCGAACAAAATGAGGAGCCACTCGGTCCGGTGCTCTGCCTTCGCTTGGAGTGCGCGCACCGATTCCCAAACGGCAGTCGCCAAGTTGCGGTTGAGGTATTCCATAAACCCCGACTCTTGCCCTGTAAAAATTGCAGGCATCGCAATAAAACCCGCGAGGAGCGCTGGAATTCCTAAGAGGATAAGCGGCAAATAAAAACTGACTGTCGGCAGCGGATGTTTCGAGTTTTCTTCATGTGGCTGATTGCCGCGTGGCTTGCCGTGAAAAACCAAGAGACCCAAGCGAAAGCTATAAAACGCAGTCAGCACAGAAACAAGTACGACAATGCTCGCTAAGAGCGGCCCCCCGGTACGTGCCAAGAAAGACGACGCCAGAATGTGGTCTTTCGAGAAGTAACCCGAAAAACCAGGAAGTCCCGCCAACGCGGCAAGTCCTATCCAAAATAAAATCGCAAGCGCGGGGTATTTTTTTGC
This sequence comes from Spirochaetota bacterium, assembly GCA_963205035.1. Taxonomy (GTDB): domain Bacteria; phylum Spirochaetota; class Leptospiria; order Turneriellales; family Turneriellaceae; genus Turneriella. The sequence goes on along the minus strand of CAUJII010000081.1, from coordinate 2,523 downwards.
AAGCCCTCCCATGCGCCGGATATTTTGCTCGTGGTGCGAGTAAGTAATCACGGCACCTGCACCTAAGAAAAGCAGCGCCTTGAAAAAAGCATGCGTGAAAAGATGGAAGAATGCAACCGAATATGCGCCGCTACCGACGGCCAAGACCATGAGGCCCAACTGCGAAACGGTCGAATACGCGAGCACCTTCTTGATGTCGTTTTGCGTCAACGCAATGTACGCGCCGAGGAGAGCGGTCAGCGCTCCTGCAAACGCAATCAGCGTCGAGGCTTCAGGAGCAAAAATAAGAACCGGTTCCAAACGCAGCATGAAGAAAATACCGGCAGTCACCATCGTCGCGGCATGGATAAGCGCCGAAACCGGCGTCGGGCCAGTCATCGCGTCGGGTAGCCATGTATAAAGAGGGATTTGCGCCGACTTTGCAGCGACGGCGATAAAAACCATAATTGCAATAAAGTTCGAGTGTGCCGCTGCAACGCTGCCGGCAGAAAAATTCAGCACAATGTCTCTAAATTGTACACTCGACGAAACTTGCATAATCGCAAAAAATGCAAGCAGGAATGCCGCGTCACCGATGCGGTTCAAGATGAAAGACTTCTTGCCCGCACGCTGCGCCGCTTCTTTTTCCATATAAAAGGAAATGAGTTTGTAGGAAGAAAGTCCCACAAGCTCCCAGCCGACAAAAAAGACAAAGAGGTTTGCAGCGACGACCAACAAGAGCATGCTGAACATGAAGAAGCTAATCCACGCATAATAGCGGGCGATATCTTCCTTGCGGTCGTGGAAATATCCCACGCTGAAAATGTGCACGCAGAGACCCACAAAAAGAACGACGGGCACCATGACCGACGTCAAGGCGTCGAAGCGGATCGCCCAATCGAGACGCAGCGGGTATTGCAACGACACCCACGCCGTAGGAGCAACAATCGTCGCAGTCCCTTCGCCGTTGAGCGTTGGATGGAGGTAGTGCACAAGGCAATGCGCTGTGATCGCGAGGAGTAAAAACGCAATCGAAACGAGAACAGTCCAGTACTGGCGACCCACGTTGCCGGTTTTATTCGTCCACCCGTAGAGGAGAGCATTGATAACGGACGCCAGAAGAGGTGCCAACGGCACAATCAAGAGCAATAAGGGAATATATTGAGCCGTCATGTGTCTTTGAGCTCCTCTGTAGCGTCGGTCAGGACGCTGCGTGTTTTTCGGAAAAGCGCAATAATGAGGGCTAAACCAAGGGCCGCCTCTGCTGCCGCAATCGCCATGACGAAGAGTACCGCCAACTGTCCCGTTAAATCGCTAAACGCGCGCGAGTACGCGACGAAAAGCAAGTTTACCGAATTGAGCATAATCTCGAGCGACATAAGGACAACAATGAGGTTGCGGCGCGACACGACGCCCACGACGCCCACGGAGAAAAGCAGCATTCCTAAGAAGGTAATATCGCGTACGGAAATAAAATCGGGCAGCGTCATTGGAGATCCCGCCTATTTTTTTTAGCAATCATGACGGCACCGACTACCGCAACCAGTAGCAGCAGAGAGACAAGCTCAAACGCAATAAAATACTCGCGGAAGAGATTGACCGAGAAAACCTGAGCTGCGTCGGTAATGGGTTTTCCAGCCGTCAAAGTCACCGAAGGCTGCGTATTCACAGCCACACTGGACGCCCCCGGACGGATTTGCAGAAGCGTCCATAGCTGGATGAGGAATGCAACAGCCAGAGACCCTGCAACGGCGAAGCGGCCGATGTTGCTGAGCGGGCTCTCAAAGTTTTCTTCTTTAATAGCCATGAGCATAATGACAAAAAGAAAGAGAACCATGATGGCTCCCACATAGACGAGAATTTGCAGTGTCGCGATGATCTCCGCTCCGATGAGAGCGTACGTTGCGGCAAGGCTCACAAAGAATGTAATTAGGAAGAGCGCCGACTTGACGGGATTGCGATGGAACACCACCCCCAGCGCCGACCCGGTCAAAAGGAATGCAAAGCAGTAAAAGAGGGTCTGCCTAAGACTAATGTCCTCCACACGAGCGGTCTTAATAACTGGCATTCGGCGGAAAGCATTTTGTATATGTGGGCACACGACGTGCCGCACTATGGAGCCGACATGGAGGTCGTCTTTGCGGAATGTGTGGGCACACGACGTGCCCCACTATGGAGCCGACATGGAGGTCGTCTTTGCGGAATGTGCGGGCACACGACGTGCCCCACTATGGAGCCGACATGGAGGTCGTCTTTGCGAAATGTGCGGGCATGGGTTTCCGTGAAGCTCACAAAATAACGGCGGCGTAGCCATTATCTATATGCACGTTCGTAGGCAGTGGATGTATTCAGCGTACGAAAGGCCTTTTTTCGCGATGAGGACTGCCTTCCGGGCTGTTTCGAGTCCGCCGTTCTCATTTTTTTCGGTGACTTTTTGGTAGTTAATAAAATAGTCAGGAAAACTTTTGCGCCGGGCATACCGCGCACGCCGCAAAGACGACAGCACTTCGACAAGCTCAGTGCAAGCCGTGTCGGCGGCGTAGC
>CAUJII010000080.1 GCA_963205035.1 Spirochaetota bacterium | reverse complement strand
GTATTCGTTGGGAGGCAATATGGCTCTGCAAAACGATTTGGTGCAAGCGGCGCCAAAAATTCTCTGTTGGTATGGCGTGCCTGTCCTACTGACAGAGGCGCAGCGGTTTAGTCTTCTCTTGCACGACCTCTACTTACATGCAGCGTCGGGTGACGAAATTGATAATTTACAGCAGATCAATGGACGAACGACGGCATACGTTTATTCGTTCGACTATTACGCAACCCAGTGCAGAGCGCATAGTGAGGCTCTGCAAGTTGCAGCCGCAAAAAAGCTCGCGCAATATATCAATTCGTTTTGCAGCCACAACAGCATCGTCGTCACCCGCACACTATCGGCAAAGGTCGAAGACATATTTCGTAACGCAGATATTTCTTTTGTGCAGAAAGATCTCACTTACGAAAAACCATTCTTTCAGTTTATTCGCACCCATGTCATTTCACTCTTCCATGAACACGAACGCCCCGAACGCCACTATATCCGTGTCGTGCCGCGTGCGGTGAAAGAGTTTCGCGTATTTATCAAGACTCTCGCGCGTCCTTCGGATTCTACTCTCACGGCGGAGCTTTTGAATCTTAGCCTCAATGGTTTGCAGCTCAAGATGAGCGATACAAAGTACAAACTTCTCAAGTTGCGCGATAGTGTTCAGGTTACATTGCGTTCGCCAAAGCTTGTCATTCGCTTGGATTGCGGGTTTATTACGCGTATCGACAGTGCCACGGACGAAATTGCCGTGGGCTATAACGTGTACGACAAGAGTTTCGTCGATAGCCGCGATTCGATTCAATTGCAGCGTCTCGTTCTGATGACGCTCGAACAAGGTGCGCGCCACGAGCTCAAAGGCAAAGTAGCAAGCGAGTTCTCAGCTTAGACTCGCGCGAGCCCCAAAAAAAAGGTCTCTTATCGGAGAATGATTCTCTAATCGTTGGAGAGGCGTCAAAACCGCGTTTGGAACTGCAGCGCAATATTCAAACTACGAAATTGCCGCGTCAAATCGCGGAACTCGGCGTCGCCCAACTCTTCGTTATATTTACGCGCGGTGCGGTAGCTTGAATAAATTTGACCGATATAGGCACCCGTGGCAAAAGTTGTAAAGATAATCGACTGTACCGCGCTGTCGCGCATGAAGCCGTCGTATGCCAAGAACGCGGCACCCCCGACGAGGCTTAGGCTAACTACACCCGTATCCCATTCGCGCAGAAAGAAATGCCCACCGCCCGGAAAAAGAATCGAAAAGAAGACGGCCCAGTAAGGACTCTTCGTCGAAAGCTCGCTGGCTTTTTCTAAGAGCGGGATACTCTGCGCAAAAAAATTGTCGTATTGCTTTGTGATGGCATTCTTCTGAGTTTCAGGGGTGTTTTTGTTCTCCCACAATTTTTTGGCAGCTTGCATTTCTCTGAGCGCCTCGGAAAATTTTTTATTCCCCGCTAGCGCGAGCCCAGCATAAATGCTGTAATCGGTTGTATATTCGCTCCCTGCGGGGTCTCTTTGCAAATCGCGGAAGAGCCTTTGCGCATTGCCGTATTCTGCGTTTTCAAAGTACGACAGTGCGATAAAATTGTACGCAAGAAATCTTAATCTCGTGTCTTTTGAATCCGTGAGCGGCAAGAGCTCAAACTTGGCCTGTGTGAAACGCCCGCCTTCGTAATACATCCGCCCGATTTGAAAATGCACCCAGTCGAGTTTTTCATAAGTCGGAAAGAAGTGAATCACCTTTTTGTATTCGGTGATTGCACGGTAGTAGTCCTTCTCGTCGGCAAAGGAGTCGGCCAGAGAGAGAAAAGTTTGTGGCTTTGAGAAATCCGGTGGAGCAAATTTTTCTTTTGCACTCAAAAGACCTGTGGCAAAGAGAAACGACACAAGACAGAAATAAAGTTTCACGATTAGTAATCCCGTGGGTAGTCGACTGGATATTCTGTTTGTCCCGGATGGCAACGGATGAGGCGGTCGAGCCCCATGACGATGCCTTTTGTCAAACCGAATTGGCTGACTGCTTCGGCGGTGTAGCGAGAGCATGTGGGTGTGTAGTAGCATGTCGAACCGGAGAGCGGGCTGATGTAGTCTTGGTAGAAGCGGATAAGGATGTTGGGTGGCGCGTGTTTTGGCCGGGGGATGTCGATTATTGCGTCGCGGGTGATAGGGTTGGCGCTCGAGATGCTCCACGGTTCTTCGGCGGCGAGAGCGATGGTGAGTGCGCAGAAGAGGATGGGTGCTCGTAGCATGGTTTAACTTCAAACGCACTCCGCACGGGAAACGCAAAAACGGCTTTTTCGAATAGTTACTCGCGTTAGAACCATCTGTGCGGCGAATAGTTACTCGAAAACACTTGACGCGTTGTGCGCCGCACAATTTGTCGTGCCATGGAAGTCCTTTCCACGGTGACCGCTGAAGAAGCAACAGTAGAAACCCCAGAGTATATCTATGATCTCATCCAAATCTCGATCTTGGCGCATGAAGGCAACGCACATGGGCTCATTACAAAAATCGCAAAAGCGCGTGATGCCGGCGCCGAGAAGCGTGAAATTCTGCGTGCGATGTTTCGCAGCGATTTGGCGTACAACGCTGGCATTGAAAACGAGGAGTTCTTGCGATTGGTCGAATCGCTTCAGGCAGGCAGCCTACCTTCGCTTTCTGCTTAGAATGCGGTCAGTTCTTTTTTTATCTTTCGTCGCACTGAATGTTTTTTCGTGCAAGAAGAAATCTGCCGTCCTCACTCAAAACCACGACACCCCGAAAACAGCGTTCGTACTAACGAACGATACCGAGCTCACGGGCAATTTTCGCGCTGGCCAAAACTCCATTTACATTCGGGTTGCGCTCGAGAAAGCTTTAATGCTTAGGGCGGAGTTATCTGCGGCAGAGGGAGTCGATTCCAAATTGGAAGTTTTTGATTCGCATCTGAGCAGTGTCGTAACAATCGACGACGTGGGAGTGTCGCAGAAAGAAGAAATCTATCCTATTTACCTAAACACCGGCGAGGCACTCATCCATATCGAAGCTGCCGCTGCAAAAGAAACGGCATTTCGGTTTTTCTACCGCACGTTTCAACCCCCGGCTGGTATTGAAAAAGAGCCCAACCAGAATTTGTCGTCGGCAACGGCGGTTGAAGCGAACCACGCCAGCGGGTTCTATGGGCCGCAGTTTTTTTATTCATCCGACATGAAAGACAAAGTGCGCGAGAGGGACTGCTTTCGATTTCCCCTTAACGACAGCAGTGTGCATCAAGCGACGCTCGAACTTACAGGCGTCGACGGAGTCAAAGCACACCTCGAGTTATTCGATAGAGACGAGAAAAGTTTTTATGAGCAGAGCGCAAGCAAGGCAGGTGAAACGATTGTCGTTGACGCAAAAAAAATTCCGGCAGGGGCATTATTTTTCGCATGCGTCAGCGCAGAAGAGACAGAGAAAAATCCGAGCCGAGACTACTATGACCTAACGCTTGCGCTCAAAGCCGTGCATGCAAAGAGTGAAACCGAACCTAATGGCAAAGAAGCCGAAGCTAACCCCGTCCAAGGTGAATCGATGTCGGGAGAAATCTCTTCATTTACCGATACCGATTTTTTTTCGTGGAAGAATACGAAAGATTATCCGGTTGTGTTGCGTACCGAACTCAAGACAACACACCCGCTCTATTTGGCTTTGAAGCAAGAGAAACGGACGTTAAACTTTGTGCAAACAGCGCACGAGGGCGAAATTGCGGAAAACATTCGAGTGCACGCAGACGAAACAATCTACTTCTCGGTTCAATGCGGCAAGAAATGTGCGAAGAAAAAATTCAAACCTCTAAGCTATACTCTCGCCTTTCAAGACCAAGCGTTGAGCGATGCAATGGAAGTTGAACCGAACGATACGACAAAAGATGCAGATACGTTAGTCGACCTGACGCAGAAGGTGGGGTTTCTGAACCCCGCCGGCGATATCGACTGGTACCGAATCGAAAGCGAGGAGAGCGTTTTGCGCAAGGTGAGTATCCAATCGAAAATAGGTTGCCGCATGCGCCTCGAACATTTCCGCAACCGCAAGACCGTCGCGATTGCGAGCGGCTCGGCGAATATCGATTACCGCGCCACTCTGGAGAAAAATGATCTTCTAAAGATTTCGTGTGCTCCGTTAAAGAAACCACCTACTGACCGTTCGTATGTTCTAACTATCAGTGAAGAGAAGGGGAAGTAGGGCCTAAAAAGCTCGTTACAAGTTCCCGGCTAAATTCCTACCTGATTTATCCCGCGCCTTAGTTATTACATTTTTGATTTGCGGCACACGTCTAATCCGTGCGCTACCCCGTGCGTACCCAATCGACCGTTCTCTTGGCTCTCCCCATGTTGGTTGGTGGTTTCACGCAATTCGTCATCTCACAGTTTTATCAAAAATTTGCAACCGACACGCTTCTCTTAGATAGCGCTCTCATCGGCGCTATCTTTTTTGTAAGCCGCGTGACGGACGCTCTATTGGATCCGCTATGCGGCTATGCGAGCGACAAGACGGGCCGCAGAAAAATCTTTATCGTTGCGGGTCTCTTAGCGCTACTCGCAGGAGTTTTCTCCGCATTTGCCGCCGTACTTTTTCCAACACAAATTTTCTTGAAATATACGCTCACTTCGATGGGAATTTTTCTCATCTACTTGGGGGTGACGCTCGTTTATATTCCGCATTTCGCGTGGCTTTCTCAATTCCAAAAAGATGAACCACAACTTCCGTTTTTTGCGTCGCGCGCGGTTGTCGAAAATATGGGGACCATCTTAGGCGGGGTGGCGCTTCTTGTGATTGTGCCGTTGCAACAACAAGGCGCATCTCTTCTTTTTGTACTTCTTGCCGCGACAGGATTCTTGGCTCTCTTAGGCGGAACCCCGCTTTTTCTCTATCCTGAAAAACGCAACCCCAACGCGTTGGTCTCTTATTCGCTTAAGAACTCCGTCCGTACGCTTTTTCAGAACCGACCGTTTCGTCTTGTGGCCCTCATGAGTTTTTGCAACCAATTCGCAGCGACGACTCTCATCGCTGTTTCGCTTTATTACACAGACTATGTTTTGCAAAACAAAGAATTGGGTGTGACGTTAGCTATTCTCTTTTTGCTGAGCGCCACCGCGGGCGTCCCGCTTTGGGTATTCCTCGCGAAGCGCAGCCACCGGCACCGTGTCTGGCGGTTTGCTTTGTGGTCTTTGGTATTTCTTTTTCCGACCATACTTTTGACGCAGTGGGGGTACACATGGTATCTTTCGGTCTTCGCAGTCTTGGGCGGATTTTTCGCAGGCGCACTTCTTTTTTTTGTTCCGCAGGAAGTTTCGTTTGTGACAAGCTCGCAGACACAAGACGAAGGAATTTATTTTGCCGCGTTTATGTTTGTGAATAAATCTTCCATGGCGTTGGCTCCGCTTGTCATCGGTTTAGGTCTGAAGGCAGTCGATTATTCGCCGATCGTTCGAACACCGCAGGGAAGCATGATGATAACGGTTCTTTTTATCGCGGTGCCGGGGCTTGCGTTTCTCGCATCGGCTCTCTTCTTGCGCGCTTTCATGCGCCTGAGCGCGCCACAACTGCCATAATCGAAGGGATGTTCGATGTGGGGCGAAGGTCATAATTGGCGGCGAACTTGAGTTCAGAAAAACCTGCGGCAGTAAGAGAGTTTTTTATCGCACTGTCGGAGAAGATTCTTTGGTTGTGTGTTTCATAAACACCCGTCCCTTCGTGCAGAATCTCGACTCGAGTTTGCAAGACTTGTTCTTCGGCCACAAAATGGTGTTCTAAAACAATACTTTCTGAACGTAGTATTTCTCCCGAAAGCGCCATTGCCCGCTCGATGGAGCAATAGTCGAAGACGAAAATCCCTCCGGGTTTAAGAACGCGGCCCACCTCGACAAATAGACATCCCAACTCTTTTTCACTTTCGAGGTAATGGAGAGCGCAGTTGACAGCGGTGACGGCTTGAGCCGAACCTTGTGCAAGGGGAATCTCTGTAGCGTCGGCTTCGAGTGAGGTACGCGTGTTCTGCTTGAGCATTGCACGGCTTTTATCAATCGAGAGAACTTGGAACCCGTGGTGCGAAAGTTCGTGCGCGAAAGTACCGACACCTGCAAAGAGATCGAGCGCTAAGGCGCGCCCAGCACCCGCGTGAGCTGCGGTAAAGCGCGCCCATGCGCGGTAGGGAACATGCCGCATGAGGTGCGCGTAATGCGGAGCCAGAAGCGAATAAGGCGCGGCAGAGTTTTTTATGTCGGGCCTAAGTCTATCGAGACGAACCACAACGCGACCGCCCCGGCTTATCGACCTTTATTGCAGTTTAAAATCGGAGATTGCTTCTCTCACGCCGCGCGCCAAATCGTTGAGCTTTAAGAGTTCTTCTTTTCTTTCGGGGGCCGCTTGTTCGAGCATCTTTTCGAGTGTCTCTTGCATGTAACGCGACATTTGATCGATGCGCTTGATACGCCCCTGCAGTGCGTCGAGCATTTGGTTTAAGTGCTCTGCGGTTTCTTTCAGTTCGTCTTTTTCACGCAGGCGGATGCGTTGCGTTAAATCGCCGTGGAGCGCGTCTTCAAACGTGCGGCTGATGCGCAGCACGGGCCCTGCAATACGGTGAGAAAAGAGAACAAAGAGGATGGTGAGCGAAAGCGCCATCACAAGCGCAAGGCACGCGAGCGCGACAAGCCCCCACATCTTTACCTTTTGAAAAATGATGCCCGAAGTCGCATCGTTACCCAACGTCATCGAAAGTTTTTGAATCAGCTCAGAGGTGTTTTCAAACTGATACTCTTTTGCAATGCTATTGACTGCAAAGAGGAAACCGAACGCGAGCACCAAAACAAAAATGAGAAGCGGCACGACGGCGGTAAAAATGAACTAGCTTTGAAAACGCATGTCGATAACATACTTGCGTTTTAGGGGGGAGGGACGTTGAAATTCAGCCATAACCCTCAGTTGCGGCAAAGCGCAGCGACGTCAAGAGATTTGCTGGGCCGGAAGGGGT